>NZ_CAKKTL010000039.1:1896-6292 GCF_920664355.1 Protofrankia sp. CiP1_Cm_nod2 | reverse complement strand
GCGGAGGACGCCCGGTTCGGGGATCTGCCGGTCCGGTGGCGGCTATTCGTCGGTGGAGGAGGTCGGGGGCGCGCCTGGGGGAGCGGAGGTGGACGAGGAGGCGGCGGAGACGCGCCTGTGGTCTTCCTCCTCCTTGAGGTCGAGCAGTTCGGCGGGGGTCGGCTCGCCGGCGTCACGGGCCTGTTTGGCCTGCCACAGGCTGAACAGGATGGTGGAAAGGATCACCAGGCCGCCGAAGACCAGGCTGCCGCCCGTCCACGGCGAGGAGAACGGCAGCGTCTCCACGGCGATCCAGGCGATGCCCACCGCGACCATCCCGAGCCCGAACAGGATCGTGAACGCCGACGACCACACGCTCGCCGCCGCCTGGTCGGCGAGGTCGGCGGCCCTGCGCCGGGCCTGCTCGAACTGCCGGCGGGCCCACTCGTACTCCAGGCTCAGGACGAAGAATCCCAGCGCGATGATGAGGAAGCCCGGGCCGGGCAGGGCGAGCAGGGCCACGCCCAGCCCCAGCACGGCCACGCCGACCGCGCTCACCACGATCCGGCGGATGATGCGAGCACTCCTGTTCAGCACCGCGGCACCGCCTTCCGGTAAATCCCTCGCGAACCCTCGCGGGCCGCTGTCCGGCCTCGCCGTGGCCCATCCGCGTCCGGCCGGGGATGGGCAGGGCGCTCCCGTCACGGTATCCGGGGAGTGCTTCTGCCCGCTGTCGACCGGCTGACCGTCCGTCCGGCGGGCCGCCCGAGCCGCCCGGGCGGGTGTACGGCTCCGGGCTTGTCGGCCCGGGCTGGCGGGGCCGTTGGGTATGTTTAGATGATGAGAGGGCCGATGCGTCAGAGGTGGGCCCTGCGGTTTGGGCCCCGCGGTTTTGGTCACTGATCTGATCACCGATTTCCGGTCAGCAGAATTTCGATCTTTTGTGAGCCCGGCGTCCATGCCGGGTTCACCGGAGGGGTCGCAGTGGACGTGGAGGAGACCACGCTCCCGGGCATCGGGTTGCGGCACGACTTCCGTACCCGCAGCGGACGGCGGGTCGGCGTGGTGTCGCATCATGGCGGCCGGCGTGAGCTCGTGATCTACGACACCGATGACATGGACACCTGCAGTGAGTCGATCCCGCTGACCGCGGAGGAGAGCGACGCCCTGGCGGAGCTGCTGGGCGCCCCGCACATCGTCGAGCGGCTGAACAACCTCGGCAAGGCCTTCGCGGGCATCGTCGGGGAGCAGATCAAAATCACTCCCGGCTCCCCCTACGACGGGCAGCCGCTGGGGGATACCCATGCCCGGACGAGGACCGGGGCGTCCATCGTCGCCGTCGTCCGGGACCAGCAGGTGATCGCCTCCCCGCGCCCGGACTTCGGTTTCGTCGCCGGTGACGTCGTCGTGGTGGTCGGTACGCCGGAGAACACGGCTGCCGTTGCCGAACTGTTCCGCGTCGGTTGATCGCGATCTTGGCCGCTGGTGCGGCACTGCCGAGGAGCACTGACACGGCACTGGCGGAGAGCCGCCCGTGGACATAGCCGCGACCTTCCTCGAACTGGGCGCGGTCCTGTTCACCCTCGGGATGCTCGGCCACTGTGCCACCGCCGTGGGTATCTCCCCGATCCCGTTCTACCTGCTGGGCGGGCTCGCCTTCGGGCACGGAGGGCTGTTCCCGCTGGGCGCCAGCGAGGAGTTCATCGAGGTCGGCGCCGAGATCGGGGTCGTCCTGCTGCTGCTGACGCTCGGCCTGGAGTACACGGCGCAGGAACTGATCGACGGCCTGCGCCGGCAGGCGCCCACGGGCGCGCTCGACCTGACACTCAACGCCCTGCCCGGTGTGGCCGCCGCGTTCCTGCTCGGCTGGGAGCCGCTGGCCGCGCTCGTCCTGGGCGGGGTCACCGCCATCTCGTCCTCCGGGATCATTGCCAAGGTCCTCGCCGATCTGGGACGGATCGGTAACCGTGAGACGCCCGTGGTGCTGTCCGTGCTCGTCCTCGAGGACCTCGCCATGGCGGTGTACCTGCCTATCCTCACCGCACTGCTGGCCCACCAGACGCTCGCCCAGGGGTCGGTCACGCTGCTGGTCGCGCTGGGCGCGCTGGTCTTCGTCCTGGTCCTGGCACTGCGGTACGGCCGGCAGGTCAGCCGGCTGGTCCACAACCCGGACGCGGACCCCAACAGCGAGATTCTGCTGCTGCGCCTGATGGGGCTGGCCCTGCTCGTGGCCGGCGCCGCCCAGCAGGTCCGGGTCTCCGCCGCGGTCGGGGCGTTCCTGGTCGGCATCGCCGTGTCGGGGCCGGTGGCCGAGGGCGCGCGGGAGGTGCTCACCCCGCTGCGGGACCTCTTCGCCGCGGTGTTCTTCGTCTTCTTCGGCCTGCAGACGGAACCCGCCGAGATCCCCGGGGTGTTTCTTCCCGCCTTGCTGCTGGCGCTTGCCGGGGTGGCGACGAAGGTGTTCACCGGCTGGTGGGCGGCGCGCAAGGCCGGGATCGGGACGATGGGCCGTTACCGGGCCGGGGCCGCGCTGGTCGCGCGAGGCGAGTTCTCGATCGTCATCGCGGGCCTGGCGGTCGTGGCCGGCATCGAGCCGGAGCTCGGCCCGTTCGCCGCCTGCTATGTACTGATCATGGCGATTCTCGGCCCGGTGGCCGCGCGCGTTGTCGAACCGGTCGTCCGCAGGACGACCAGGCGCCTGCGCAGGAAGACCGTGACGAGCCCGTCGGGTGGCTGAACCAGCCAGCACGGCACGGCCCCGGCCGGGCATACCGCACCCGGCCGGGCGGTGCGGCGGCCGCACCGCACCGCACCGCTGAGCGATGGCCGCCGGGGCCACGGCCGGGGAATCCCGCCCGCGACGGATCCCGCGCCGGACGGGAACGTCATGACCGGGAAATCCGCGGCTTGTTGTGCCACGATGGCGGTACTGGCCAGCAGCGCCCAGCGCTGGTCGACACGTCACCACTCGAACTGATCGAACCACTCGAACTGATCGAACCGCTCAACAGGTGTGCCGGGAAGTCTGGTCGGCGTCCGACGTCGGCTGCTCCTGGAAGGACCTCCCGCTGGTGCGCACCCGAACGGCGGCTGACGCGCGGGCCGCGGTCGCCGGACGTGTCAGCCAGGCGCTGTCCGCCCGTGGCGCGTTCACCGAGTTCCTGCGCCGGGAGACCACCGGCGGGCTCCTGCTGCTGGCCGCCACCGCGCTCGCCCTGCTGTGGGCCAACCTCGCCGGTGGCAGCTACCACGACGTGTGGCGGGCCGACCTGGGTTTCGGCCCGTCCTGGCTACGCCTGACGCACCTGACCGCCGGGGCCTGGGTGGCCGACGGGCTGCTCGCGGTGTTCTTCTTCGTCGCCGGTCTCGAGCTCAAACGCGAACTGGTCGTCGGGGAGCTGGCGGGCCGCCGGGCCGCCGCGCTGCCGGTCGCCGCCGCCGTCGGCGGCATGATCGTTCCGGCGCTGGTGTTCCTCGCGGTCAGCCGGGGCGCGCCGGGGGCGGCGGGCGGCTGGGCGATCCCCGTAGCCACCGACATCGCCTTCGCGCTCGGCGTGCTGTCCCTGACGGGGGCGAACGTGCCCACCGCGCTGCGGGTGCTGCTGCTCAGCCTCGCCGTCGTCGACGACCTCGGCGGCATCGTCCTGATCGCCGTCCTGTTCACCCGGGGGCTCGCGCCGCTCTGGCTGCTGGCGGCCGTCGTGCTGGCGGCCGGGTACGCCTGCGCGCAGTGGCGGCGCTGGCGCTCCCCGGCGCTGTACGTGCCGCTGGCGCTGGCACTGTGGGTGTGCGTGCACGCCTCCGGGGTGCACGCGACCGTCGCCGGCATCGCGCTCGCCCTGCTCACCCGGGTGCGTCCTGACCCGGGCGAGCGGGCCGCGCCCGCGCTGCGCCTGGAGCACCGGCTGCACCCGTTCTCGGCCGGTCTCGTGGTCCCGCTGTTCGCGCTCGCCGCGACCGGGGTACCGGTGACGGGGACGGCACTGCTCGCCGTGGCCGAGGATCCGGTCGCCCAGGGTGTGGTCGCCGGGCTCGTCGTCGGCAAGGCCGCCGGCATCGTCGGCGGGGCCTGGCTGGCGGTGCGGGCCGGGGTGGCGCGGCTGCCGGCCGGCCTTGGCTGGCGCACGGTGGCGCCGGTCGGGCTGCTCGGCGGCATCGGCTTCACCGTGAGCCTGCTGATGTCCCGGCTCGCCCTCGACGACGCTGTTGCCCAGCGGCGCGCGGCCACCGCCGTGCTCGTCGCGTCGACGCTCGCCGGCGTGCTCGCGGTGCTCCTCCTGCGGTTGTCCGGGGCCGGCCGGGCGCGGGCGCAGTGACCGCGGTCCGGCTGTCCTGATTCGTAAGCCGCCCGGCTTGCCCCCATTTGGGGTGATGCCGAAGGCATCCGAGATACTGGCCCGGGCGATGCGGTTCGGGC
>NZ_CAKKTL010000039.1:0-1715 GCF_920664355.1 Protofrankia sp. CiP1_Cm_nod2 | reverse complement strand
CGGCCGGGCTGGCTCGCCCGGGCCGGCGTCCTCGGCCCGCCGCTTTGATGAGCGCCTTCCCGGTGTGACGCAGGTGCGCCGGGTGTACCGGGTGTACCGGAGTGTGCCGGCCGGCGTGTTTTTGTCGGTGCGCCGGCACTGCGAGGGGGGTGGCTTTGTCGGTGTGCCGCCTCGCCAGCGCCGGCCGATGTTTGGCAGGATGCGGGCCTGTGAGCGGACTCCTCGCAGGTAAGCGCATCCTTGTCACCGGCGTTCTGACGGACGCGTCCATTGCTTTCGGCGTTGCCCGTATCGCGCAGGAACAGGGCGCGACCGTGGTGCTCAGCGGTTTCGGCCGGGGCCTGTCACTGACCCGGCGGATCGCCCGGCGGCTGCCCACCGAGGCCGCCGTGATCGAGCTGGACGTGACTGACGAAACACATCTGGGCACGCTGTCCGACCGGGTTCTCGAGCACACCGACGGGCTGGACGGCGTCCTGCACGCGATCGGTTTCGCGCCCGAGTCGGTGCTCGGCGGGAAGCCCTTCGTGGACGCCCCCTGGCCGGAGGTGGCGACCGCGGTGCAGATCTCGACCTGGTCGCTGGCCGCGCTGTGCCGGGCGACGCTGCCGCTGTTCGGCGAGCGGGCCTCGGTCGTGGGGCTCGACTTCGACGCGAGCGTGGCCTGGCCCTCCTACGACTGGATGGGGGTGGCCAAGGCCGGCCTGGAATCCGCCACCCGCTATCTCGCCCGAGACCTCGGGCCGCGCGGGGTGCGGGTCAACCTGGTCGCGGCGGGGCCGCTGCGCACCATGGCCGCCAAGAGCATCCCCGGTTTCGAGCGGTTCGAGGGTGTCTGGGACGAGCGCGCGCCGCTCGGCTGGAACATCCAGGACACCGAGCCGACGGCCCGGGCCTGCGTGGCGCTGCTGTCGGACTGGTTCCCCGCCACCACCGGAGAGATCATCCACGTGGACGGCGGCGTGCACGCGATCGGGACCTGACCCGCCACCAGGGCCCGCGAGGCCTCGCCGAGCGGACGAGCGGGTGCCTGGTGTTCGCCCCGACCGTCCATCCTAATTGTTACTATGAGTAATTTCGTGGGATGGCTTTACGCCGGGTAGCCCTCGACCTCGTCCAGCAGGTCGAGGGCCGCGCCGACGATCGTCGCCACGTCGACCGGCACCATCATGCCCGCGCCGAGGGTGGAGACGGGATCGCCGTGGACGCCGGCGAGGAACCCCAGCGCACGCGGGTCCCCGTCGGCCACGGTGACCAGCGGGCTGCGCCGGTCGGTGGGGAAGAGCTCGTCGAGGATCGACACGTCACCCGGCAGCAGGCCGCGGCGGGCCTGCAGGGCGCGCCAGACCAGGTCGGGGGAGGTCAGGCAGACGACGGCGACACCGCGGCCCAGCCCCGCGCCGAGCTCGTCGGCGGCGGCGAGGACGTCGGCCATGACGGAGCCGGCCCCGACCAGGGTCACCGCCGGCCCGGATCCGATACCGGGCCGGTTGTCGGGCTCGCTGCCGATCCTGTTGTCGGGTCCGTCGACGGGTCTCCCCCCAGACCTGGCGACGAGCTCGCCCTCGAGCCCGTCGCCGGGCTTGCCGTCGGGCGCGTTGCCGGGCTTGCCGCCGGCGCCGGTTGTGCCGTCGCGTAGCCGGTAACCGCCCGCGAGCACCCCGGCGCGCCGCCGGGCCCGCCCCTCGGCGTCGGCGGGCACCGCGGCCAGCGCC
>NZ_CAKKTL010000038.1:25735-31602 GCF_920664355.1 Protofrankia sp. CiP1_Cm_nod2 | reverse complement strand
CCCCCGCCGCGGGCCCGCTGGCCGCGGCCGCCCCTGTGGGCTGCCCCACTCCGGCCGGCACGACCGGCACAGCCGCCGCGGCCGACGTGCCGGGCGAGTACCCGTGAGCCACGTCGACGAGCGCGACGGAGCAGGCGGGTGTCGCCGTGTCAAGAGCGATGAGCAGCACGTCCGCCAGCCTAGCCGGTCACCAACCGCAAGATCGCCCCTTGATCCCTCACAGCCAGCCCGGCTCCGGCCGGTGCGGCCGGGCCGGCGAAGCCGGTGGAGTTGACGAAGCCGGTGGAGTTGGTGGAGCCGGCGGGCTCACGGTTGTCTGCGCTGATGATGGCAATGGCACCAACAACGACAGGCGCCGCGGCCAGTCCCCGCCGCTGCCGAGCAGACGGATCACGCGCCGCCCCCCGGCATCGGGCACCCCGCCCGTACCGGCGACGCCGGTGGCTTCCGCCCGGCCGGCGGTATCCACGCTGCCACCGGCATCCGCACCGGTGGGGGCGTCGCTGACGGAGGCGTCCGCGCCGGCGGGAACACCCACGCTGGCGCCGATATCCGTGCTGATATAGGTGCCCGTGGCGGGAGCCGCCGGCGCCGCGTCCTCGGGACGGGCGATCTCCACCCGCAGATGTGTGCCGGCCAGCCCCTCCACCAGGCCCGAGCCCCATTCGACCACGGTCACGGACTGCTCGACATCGGCGTCGAGATCGATGTCCTCGACCTCGGCGAGCCCGCCCAGGCGGTAGGCGTCCACATGCACCAGGGGCACCCGGCCGCCCGGGTGTACCCGGGCGATCACGAAGGTCGGGGAGGTGACCGCCCCGGCAACGCCCAGGCCCACGGCAACGCCCTGGACAAAAACGGTCTTGCCGGCGCCGAGCGGCCCGGCCAGGATCACGAGGTCGCCCGCGCGCAGCACGGCGGCCAGCTGCCTGCCCGCCTCGCGGGTACTGTCGGCGTCCGCGGCCTCGACCACCAGACCGCCATCCTCGGCTCTGATCGCAACGCTGGCGCGAAGGGACTCACCAGTGCGCAGCCAAGGGGGCAGTGGTGTATCCGGGCCACTCACAACGTCCACCTCACGAGATCACGTTCATACCTGTCGCACGCACGCCGTCACGTGCAGGCCGTCACGTGCAGGCCGTCACGTGCAGGCCGTCACGTGCACGCCCGCGGGCCACAACTTCGTCCCCACGGATGCTGTGGGTGCCGCCCGCCGCCCGCGTCCTGCCGGTTTCGTTCGTTCCCATTACACACAGACATCAACATCAGGGCTGGTCAGGACCGCCTGGACGACGTCGCTGTCGTGCCCACGGGCGTCCGCCGCGGAGCGCTCATGCGTGGATGTCGTCTATGCCGTGCTCCCGAGGGGCGGGCACGACCGGGTTGTCCGGGGGTGGCCGATGGGCCCTCGCCCGCTGGACGAGGGTACGTAATGCCGCGTTGACCTCGTCCGGACGCTCCAGCGGGACGCTGTGGCCGGCGCCGGGTACGACCACCAGATCCGCCTCGGGGAGCGCCGCGGCGAGCGTGCGGCTGTGCTCCACCGGGGTCATCACGTCGGCGTCACCGACGAGGATCAGTGTCGGCGTCGCCACCAGCACCGCCGCGGCAAGCAGCTTGTCATAAGAGATCAGCGCGGGCAGGAAGGCCGCGACCACGTGCAGTGGCGTGGCGGCTATCGTCTTCTCCAGGAACGACACCACGGCCGGCTCCACCTCGTTCGAGCCGAAGCCGATCCGGCGGGTGATGACCCAGGCGAGGTCACCGCCATGGCGGCGTCCCCGTTCCAGCAGCGACGGAGCGTAGCGCATACCGATCGCGAGGCCGGGCAGGCAGGCCCGCAGTGCCAGCGTGGCCGTCGCGGGCAGACCGAAGGTGACCGTCGCCAGGCCGCCGGCGCTGGTCGACACGAGCGCGACCCCGACGATCCGGTCCTCGAACAGCTCCGGATGGGCGTCGGCCAACGCGAGGATCGTCATCCCGCCCATCGAGTGCCCGACGAGCAGCACCGGGCCGGTCGGCACCACCTCGCCGAGCACCCGGTACAGATCGTCACCAAGCTGCTCGATCGTGCACCCCGCGAGATCCGAGGGGCCCGAGGCACCATGCGCCCGCTGGTCGTAGAACACCAGCCGGCCGCAGCCGGCCAGGTCCCGGCGCTGGAACGTCCAGCAGTCGAGGCTGACGCAGAAGCCGTGGACGAACACGAGGGTGAGCGGCGCGTCGGCGTCACCGACGATCTCCACATGTAACGGCACCCCGTCGGAGGTGATCACCGTGGCCGGCCGCCCGCCGACCGGGTCGACCGGGTCGACCGGGTCCTTCTCGGCCGCGCCGGCCCGCTCGGCACGGATGCGTGCCAGCCGCCGTTCCGCCGCCGTACCTATGACGGCCGCCGTGACCAGGCCCGTGACCCCCGCCGCACGCACTGCCCGCGTCCGGGTGACGGCACGGCTCGCCCGGACGACACCGCCGCCGATGCCGAGGAACCGGCCGGCCATCATGGCCCGCGCGGCGCCGCCCGCACCGTCCGCTCCTACATCCTCTGTTGCCTGGGACGTGCTCATGACGGAAGCCGTCCTGACGCTGACGGGCCGGCGCCGGGAAGACCCGGACCGGACGAACCGGCGCCGAACGAACCAGCGCTGGACGAACCGGCGTCAGACTGACTGACAGCGGGCGGCGGGCTGCCGGTCACCCCGGGAGCGGGCCGGCCGGTGTCCGGCATGCCCGCGCCCCACCGACCGGTGTCCCGCGGCCCGCCGGAGGCGTTCAGGTGAATGCGGGGCACCCGGGCGCCAATCCTGGTGACGATCTCGTAGCTGATCGTGTCGAGAGCGTCCGCCCAGTCCTGCGCGGTGGGCTCGCCGTGCTCCCCGGGCCCGAACAGGATCACCTGGTCGCCGGCCTGGACCGGATCATCGCCGACGTCGACCACGAACTGGTCCATGCAGACGGTTCCGGCTATCCGCCGGCGCCGGCCCGCGAGCAGCACCTCGGCGGTGTTGCCGGCCGCCCGCGGGACGCCGTCGGCGTACCCGAGCGGCACCAGCCCAAGGGTCGACGCCGTGGCGGTGGTGTACCGGTGGGCATAGGACACGCCGCTGCCCGCCGGCACCCGTTTGGCCAGCGCGAGCCGGGCGGTCAACGTCATGGCCGGCCGCAGGCCCAGGGCCGCGGGCGGACCGACCTGCGGCCCCGGTGACAGCCCGTACACGGATATCCCCGGACGCACCATGTCGAAATGGGCGTCCGGGCTGACCAGGGTCGCCGCCGAATTGGCCAGATGACGCACCTGCGGACGCAGACCGGCCTTCTCGGCGATGGTGACCGCGTCGGTGAAACGCCCGATCTGGCCGCGGACGGTCGGATGGCCGGGCGAGTCGGCGAAGGCCAGATGGCTCCACACGCCGGTCACCTCGATCAGGTCCTCGGCGACCAGCGCCGCCGCCGCGTCGCACAGGGACGGCCAGTCCGCCTCGGTGGCGCCGCTCCGGCCCAGGCCGGTGTCGGCCTTGAGGTGGACGCGGGCTCGCCGGCCGGTGTGCCGGGCAGCCTCGGCGATCTCCGCCAGCATCCAGGGAGCCGACGCGGAGAGGTCGATGTCGGCGGCGAGCGCGTCAGCGAGCGGTTCCCCCGGGGCGGTGAGCCAGGCGAAGACCGGGACGCTGCAGCCGGCGGCGCGCAGCGCGAGCCCTTCTTCGATGACGGCGACCCCGAGCCAGCTCGCGCCCGCCTCCACGGCGGCACGCGCGCACGCGGACATCCCGTGCCCGTAGCCGTCGCTCTTCACCACCGCCATGGTCGCGGCGTTCCCGGCGCGGGCGACCAGGGCTGCCACCGACTCACGGACCGCGTCCAGGTCCACGATGGCACAGGCGCGCAAGCCTTCACTCTGCGTTGTCATCCGGAGCCTTCCTGACCTGTCCGGCCAGTTGTGCCGACCCGTGTCGGGATGTCGCGGCGCGCCGCACCTCGACGGTAACAAGATCTTCCGAGTCGCCGGTGCTCCGGCAGGAGACCCTGAGATCATCTCACCTCACCTCGTCGCGGCCGGTGGGCCGTGGCGTGTTGCGACGCTCGGGCCCGGCGGCTGGGCCCGGTGCCGGCCACCGGGCTCGTCGTCGGTAGCCCCGGCCGGGTGGCCGGAATGCCAGCGCCGGGATGTCGATGACAGCACAGCCGACGGCACCGTGCCGAGGCCACCGGCCGGGGCTGTGGACAACTGCCGGCTCGCTGCTGGTTATCCACAGATACGCCGCGAGGCTGGCGCGCCAGGGACGCGGAGCGCACCGTCGAGGCACGCCCTGGGCGGCTCGCCCAGGCGGCAACGGACAGCACGAGCGCTTTTCCACACCCGGGATCCCCGCCGGCCACCGGCTGCCCTCCGGCGCTCCGGCTGCCGGTCCGATACGCCACAGGAACCGGGCCACGAAGTCGCGGCAACCGGAATTCACTGATCACCAACAGGAGGGATCATGCGACGGACAGGACGGCGGGCAGGAGAAGCCACGGCCGTCGACGCCGACGGCCGGCCGTCACCGCGTCCGGCGCTGCCGCAGCAGCGCGGGCAGGTCGGACGCCGCCAGCGGATGGCCCGCGCGCGCGGCCGCTCGGCCGTGCAGGTGGGCGCCCACGCTGCCAGCGTCCAGCGCGTCGCTGCCGCCGGCGAGCAACGAGCCGCACAGGCCGGTCAGGACGTCCCCGCTGCCGGCCGTGGCAAGCCATGGCGTGCCCGTGGTGTTCACCCGCGCCCGCCCGTCCCGGTCGACGACCAGGGTGCGGCTGCCCTTCAGCAGGACGGTCACGCCGAGTTCGGCGGCGCAGCGGCGCACCACCGCGAGCCGGTCCGCGGCCAGTTCGCCCACGGTCGTCTCCGCGTCCCAGCCGAGTGCCGCCGCGAGCCGGACGAACTCGCCTTCGTGCGGTGTGAGCAGGGCCGGCGCGGCGCGCTTCCGCAGCGCGCGGGCGCTGCGGGCATCCTGGGCCAACACGCCCAGAGCGCCGGCGTCGAGCAGCACGGGAACGTCGGTGGCCAGCAGGGCGGCCACTATCCGGGCGGTGTGTCCGTCCGCGGGCAGCCCCGGGCCGACGGCCCATGCCTGTACCCGTCCGGCCGCGAGGACGGCGTCGGCGTCACCGGGGCCGATCTCGGTGACCACCGCTTCGGGATGCGCCCGGCGCACGTGGTCGGCGGCCACCCTGGTGCTCACCACCCGCAGGTAGCCCGCGGCCGCGCGCAGCGCCCCGCCGGTGGCGAGCACGGCCGCGCCCGGGTAGCTGTCGCTGCCCGCGACCAGGCCGAGCACCCCGCGGGTGTACTTGGAGTCCGTCGGCACGGGGACGGGCCGGAGGCGGTCCGCGTCGGCGTCGTCCAGCGCGACAAGGTCCGCGGCCGGGAGAGTGAGGCCGATGTCGACCAGCTCCACCTCGCCCGCGTGCTCCGCCCCGGCCCCGACCAGCAGGCCAGGCTTGTAGGTGCCGAAGGTCACCGTGCTGCTCGCGCGGACCGCCGGGCCGACCACCGCCCCGGTGTCGCTGTCCACCCCGCTCGGGACGTCCACGGCGACGGTCCGTTCCCGGGGGGCGCGTACCGCCAGCCGGGCGTGCCCGGGCCGCAGGCCGCCTCTGCCACCGATGCCGAGCAGGCCGTCGAGGACGAGGTCGGCCGCTGCGAGCAGCCGCGCGGCCGTGTCGTCACCGGCCGGCGTCCCAGGTCCTGGTGGCTGCTCGTCAGCCGCTTCTGGCCCGGGCAGCGTGTGCAGGCGGCCGCCCGCGGCGAGCAGCGCCGCCGTCCCGGCGGAATGTGTCCGGCCCGGGGCGAGCGCGTCCACCCGGGCGCCCCGGGCGGCCAGCCGCGCGCCCGT
>NZ_CAKKTL010000038.1:18293-25265 GCF_920664355.1 Protofrankia sp. CiP1_Cm_nod2 | reverse complement strand
CCACAGCGCGTCGCCGCCGTTGTCGCCGCCACCGGCCAGCACGACGACCCGGGCGCCGTACACCCGCCCGAGCCGGCGGGCCGCGTGGGACAGCAGCCCGTGCACGGCCCGCTGCATCAGCAGGCCCGGAGGCAGGCTGGCGAGCAGCCGCGCCTCGGCCTGACGGACCTGAGCGACCGTGTGCGCAGACCTCATGCCGCCATGCTCCCGTCTTCCCCAGCGGGCCGTCCCGCCCATCCCGTCGATACCTGCTGGTACCCATGGAGGCGATGCCTTCGGCAGACGGCCGGTGGCCACGTCACGGCGCCCGCGGCCGGCCTTCCGCGACGGCGGGCGCCACAGCCGCGCGCCCGAGCCTCCCACGCACGATCACGACGGCGGTTCGTGCCACGGCCGGTCACCGGCCGCGGCCGTGGCGCGGGCGCACGGCCGTCGCGAGACCACGTCGGCCGTCAGCCGCGGCCGCGGGCGCGGGCCAGGACGCGCACCATGGCCGTGAGCTGTGGCAGACCGCCAGGGCCCCGCACCCGTAGACGGTATGTCTCGTAGAATTACCCGATGATCGTCAACCAGTCGGGGCCAAACGGACATGACGACATCGCCATCACACCGTTGCACGCAGTCTTCGACGAGGACGAGTGCGCACGCCTCGCGGGCCTGGGCGAGTTCACCCGTGGCGTCGCTCTCGCGCTGCAGGGACGGGTCGGCGACCTGAGAATCCGCCCGAGCAGCGCGTCCGGCACCGTGGACGGCGACCAGCTCACCCACACCCAGCTCTCGGTGATCGACGGAACACCGGGCTCGACCTGCACCTGTCCGACCGGCGCCGTCGAACAGTTCTGCGCGCACGCCGTCGCGCTGGCGCTGGTGGCCACGGGTGCCATCGACCCCAACGAGGACAGCGACGACGTCGACCACACCGACGACGGCTTCTACGACGCCGACGGCCAGCCCATCGACCTGCGTGACTTCCTCGAGAGCCTGGACGGGCCGGCACTGGTCGACCTGGTGGTCGACCTCGCCGCCGTCAACGACATTCTGGCCATGGACCTACGCGAGGCCGCGGCGCGCTGGCGGCGTCCGCACCCGACCGGATGAGCCCGAGGGCCGGCCCGGCCCGAACCAGGCCCACCGGCCACGGGCTGTGGCGGGTTCATCGACATCCGCCGACAGCGACCTCCTACCCGGCAGGCCCAGCAGACGACCGGACAGATGACCAGAAGGGATGCTTTCTCCCGGCAGCCCATCGCCTTCGGTGGCAGCCTGTCGCCGCGGACGCGGGGTCACGGCGCCCGCGGCGACGGTCGGCAGTCCCGCCGGACACGGGACCTGGACCGCCAGGGTGGGGCGTGCGCGAACGGCCGGACGATCCAGCCGTATGACCCTGATGATCATCGGCTGGCCGGGCCACCCGCGGACACGCCCGCGGCACGGACGGCGGCAGCGGCCGTTGGCCTGCCATGGGCCGGACGCCCGCGGCTGACCACAGCCAGCGAAGCAAGCGGCGGCGCGATCACGTCCTTCCCGCGCCCGCTGAGCCCGCCGGATCCGCTCCACCGGCAGGGCGAGCCCGGGAACCGGCCCGGCCGCCCCGGGAATCCGCGGGAGCTGGGCCGCCCGGGCCGCTCGCGGGAGCCGGCGCATCTGGTTCTGTTCCCCTTACGGCCCTCGGGCGGCGCTCCTCATGCCCGGGGAGCCGGCCAGTCCGTCCGTGAGCCTGGAGAAAGTTTCTTAGCCGACACTGTTTCAGGTCAACAGAAGAACATCAATCGACGCGATTTGTCGCCGAACTCACTCTGAAAACCAAATATCCGACAACTTGTCGTGCGGCTCTCGGCGATCCCTTGATGAATCCTCAACAGGACCTCAGCAGGCCAGCGGAACGGATCAGCGGCGAGGCCCGGCGAAGATATGCCCTCGAGCACCTGGATGCGCCGGGCCAGCATATCCGCCGCCCCGGCGCCGCATCTCCCACCATCCGGAGCCTCACCACCCGGAGCCTCTCGTGGCCCGGCCGGCATGGGCTTCGAGAGGCTCCGGATACGGCGGCTATTCGACGGTGACGGACTTGGCGAGGTTGCGCGGCTGGTCGACGTCGAGGCCGCGGGCAAGGGCCAGCTCGCAGGCGAAGACCTGCAACGGCAGCGTCGTCACCAGCGGGGCGAACAGGGTCGGCGTCGCCGGCACCCGGATCAGGTGCTCGGCATAGGGCTCCACGACGGTGTCACCCTCCTCGGCGATGACGATGGTCCGGGCACCGCGGGCCCGGACCTCCTGGATGTTGGAAACAATCTTGCTGTGCAGGTGCGAACGCCCCCGCGGGGACGGCGCCACGATGACAACCGGCAGCCCCTGCTCGACGAGCGCGATCGGGCCGTGCTTGAGCTCCCCGGCGGGGAAGCCCTCCGCGTGCATGTAGGCGAGCTCCTTGAGCTTGAGAGCGCCCTCGAGAGCGACCGGGTAGCCGACATGCCGGCCGAGGAAGAGCACGGCCCTGGCGTCGGCGAGGGTGCGCGCGAGCGCCCGCATCGGTTCGATCGTGGCCAGGGTCTCGCCCACCAGGGCCGGCATGGCCTGCAGCTTCTCGACGTACCGGGCGACCTCGTCGCCGTAGAGCACCCCCCGGACCTGCGCCAGGTACAGCCCGACCAGCAGGCACGCGGCCACCTGGCCGAGGAAGGTCTTCGTCGAGGCCACCCCGACCTCGGGGCCGCAGCGGGTGTACAGGACGGCGTCGGACTCCCGCGGGATCGTCGACCCGTTCGTGTTGCAGATCGCCAGCACCCGGGCCTTCTGCTCCCGCGCGTGCTTGACCGCCATCAGGGTGTCCAGCGTCTCACCGCTCTGGCTGATGGCGATGACCAGCGTGGAACGGTCCAGGACCGGGTCGCGGTAACGGAACTCCGAGGCCATCTCCACCTCGCAGGGCAGCCGCGTCCAGTGCTCGATGGCGTACTTGGCGATGAGCCCGGCGTGGTAGGCCGTGCCACAGGCGACGATGAACACCTTGTTCACATCACGGAAGTCCTGGGCGGACAGGCGCTCCTCGTCGAGGACGATCTCGGCGTCGCCGGACAGACGGCCGCGCAGGGTGTCGGCGAGGGCGGCCGGCTGCTCGCTGATCTCCTTGAGCATGAAGTAGGGGTGGCCGCCCTTCTCCGCGGCGCTGGCGTCCCAGCCGACGTGGTACGGGCGTCCCTCGACCTGGTTGCCGGCGAAGTCGGTGATGGTCACGCCGTCGCGGCGGGCCTCGACGATCTGGTCCTGGCCGATCTCCACGGCGCTGCGGGTGTGCGCGATGAAAGCCGCGACGTCACTGGCCAGGAAGGCCTCGCCGGCACCGACACCGACTACGAGCGGGCTGTTACGCCGCGCCCCGACCACCACGTCGGGATGGTCCCGGTGCACCACGACCAGCGTGAAGGCGCCTTCCAGGCGGCGGCACACCCGGCGGAATGCCTCGGTCAGCCGGCTCGCCCCGGCCGCTGCGGCCTCCTCGCCGGGCCCGGCGGCCCCAGCCCCCCCGGCCGCTGCCGCGGGCCCGTCCGAGGCGTTCACCGTGGCGAGCTCGTCCTCCAGCAGGTGCGCGACGACCTCGGTGTCGGTCTCGCTGACGAGCTCGTGTCCGTCGCGCTCCAGGCCGGCCCGCAGGCTCGCGAAATTCTCGATGATCCCATTGTGGATCACGGCGATGGCACCGGTGCAGTCGGTGTGCGGATGCGCGTTGCCGTCCGTCGGCCCGCCGTGCGTCGCCCAGCGGGTATGGCCGATACCGACGGTTCCCTGTGGACTGGTCTCCGATTCGGCGAGCGCCTTTTCCAGGTTGGCCAGTTTGCCCGCTCTGCGCAGAGTACGCAGCCCGCCGTCGACGACCACGGCCACGCCCGCCGAGTCGTAGCCCCGGTATTCCAGCCGGCGAAGCCCGGCCAGAGCCACCTCGAGCGCGGGCTGTCCCCCGATGTACCCGATGATCCCA
Source organism: Protofrankia sp. CiP1_Cm_nod2 (assembly GCF_920664355.1). Taxonomy (NCBI): domain Bacteria; kingdom Bacillati; phylum Actinomycetota; class Actinomycetes; order Frankiales; family Frankiaceae; genus Protofrankia; species Protofrankia sp. CiP1_Cm_nod2. Next base: position 21,289 of record NZ_CAKKTL010000038.1, on the reverse strand, counting down.
CACATGCGGTCAGCGTACGCAATCAGCGGCCCGCGCCCACCGGGGAGGACTCATTACACGCCTTTGCGTCTACTGGTGGTGATAGCGGTGTTCGCTGCCGGTAATAACGCTTCGGACGCAGGCAGGGCCCGCGGGCACCACGCCGGGCATCCCGGCAGGCGCCTCGCGGGGTGTCTCAGCCCAGGGCGCCGCGGACGACCGCCGCCAGGCGGGTGGCGACCCTCCGGGCCTGCTCCCCGGTCGGCGCCTCCACCATGACCCGGACCAGCGGCTCCGTGCCGGACGGGCGCAGCAGGACCCGGCCGTCGTCCCCGAGTTCGGCCTCGGCCGCGGCGACCGCGGCGGCGAGCTCCGGTGACGTGGACACCTTCGACCGGTCCACACCCGGGACGTTGACGAGCACCTGCGGCAGCCTTGTCATGACCTTGGCGAGCTCCGCGAGCGGACGTTGTGTCTCGGCCATCCGGCCGAGCACCTGCAGGGCGGTCAGCAGCCCGTCCCCGGTCGTCGCGTGCTGGAGGAAGACGACGTGCCCGCTCTGTTCCCCACCTAGGGCGAGCCCCCGTTCACGCATGGCCTCCAGGACGTAGCGGTCGCCGACCGGGGTCGCGACCACGTGGATCCCGGCGTCCCGCATCGCGTGGTGGAAGCCCAGGTTCGACATCACCGTCACCACGACCGTGTCGTCGGTGAGCTTGCCGTGCTCGCGCAGCCCCAGCGCGGACAGGGCGAGGATCTGGTCGCCGTCGACCATCTCGCCGTTGGCGTCCACGGCCAGGCAGCGGTCGGCGTCGCCGTCGTGCGCGATACCGACGTCGGCGCCGTGCTCGAGCACCGCCGCCTGGAGCGCCTGCAGATGGGTGGCGCCGCAGCCGTCGTTGATCCGGGTGCCGTCACCGTCCGCGTGCAGGGCGATCACGTCGGCCCCGGCGTCCCGCAGCACGCGCGGCGCCAGCGTGTACGCGGCCCCCTGCGCGCAGTCGACCACGACCCGCAGGCCGGTCAGCGCGACGGGAACGGCCGCCAGCAGGAACCGCGCGTACCGTTCGACAAGGTCCTGATCGTCACGGATCCGGCCGATGGCCGCACCGGTGGGACGGTTGGGCACCGGCGCGGCGAGGCGTTCGGCGATCTCGTCCTCGATCTCGTCCGGCAGCTTCTGCCCGCCCGCGGCGAACAGTTTGATGCCGTTGTCCGGCATCGGGTTGTGGCTCGCCGAGAGCATCACGCCGAGGTCCGCCCCCGAGCTGGCGACCGCGTGCGCCACCGTGGGCGTGGGGACCACCCCGATGCGCAGCACGTCCGCACCGGCCGACGCGAGCCCCGCGACGACCGCCGCCTCCAGGAACTCCCCCGAGGGACGGGTGTCCCGCCCGACCACCACGGCCGGGCGCCCGGAGCCGGCTGGACGGTGCTCGGTGAGCACCCTCACGGCCGCTGCCGACAGCCCCAGCGCCAGTTCGGCCGTAAGATCGACGTTGGCGACTCCGCGAACGCCGTCGGTACCGAAAAGCCTCACCATAGTGGTCACCGCCGTCAGTTCATCCCGTGTCGGACGCCGCCCGCGGACCGCGGTCCCGCCGGATTCCCCGGGACCTGCCGAGGGCGTGAGAAAGACCATGGCCGCGCGCTCTTGCGGGCCACCGGCATCGTGACGGCCCGTGGGCACGCGAGGAAAAGCACGAACGCGCTCTTCGTACACGCTCCTTCGCCTGGCGGATGCCCTGGGACTCCCGGATGCGCGCGAAAAGACTCGATCACGCGTTCGCCATCCTGGAGAGACGCTCCGGAGTACGCGACCACGTGATGAGAAGCATAGCCGCGCACTCCGCAGCCCGGGCGGATGCCACGCGGGCTACGGAGCGCGCAAACAATATTCCGAACGAACAGGACGAAGGCGGGTGGCGGTCCGTCCCGGAACGTCAGCGCTTGCTGTACTGAGGTGCCTTCCGGGCCTTCTTCAGGCCGTACTTCTTCCGTTCCTTGACCCGGGCATCCCTGGTCAGGAAACCGGCCTTCTTCAGCACCGGGCGGGATTCCTCCTCAGCGGTGATCAGCGCCCGGGCGAGCGCGAGCCGCAGTGCGCCGGCCTGGCCGGAGACCCCACCGCCGTGCAGCCGGGCGACCACGTCGTAGGACTCGGCCCGGTCCACCGCCTTGAGCGGCTCGTTGACCAGCTGCTGGTGCACCTTGTTGGGGAAGTAGTCCTCCAGGGAGCGCCCGTTGAGAATCCACTTGCCGCTGCCCGGCAGCAGGCGTACCCGGACAACAGCCTCCTTGCGCCGGCCGGTGGCGCGGGGATTGCCCTGGGCGTCGGTCACGACAGCCACGTCGTCTGTCCTTCCTGGTCAGATGGTCCGCGGCTTACTGCGCGACCTGGGTGATTGCAAACGGCTGGGGCTGCTGGGCCTGGTGCGGATGCGTCGGCCCGGCGTAGACCTTCAGCTTGGTGCCCTGCGCCCGGCCCAGCTTGCTCTTCGGCAGCATGCCCTTGATGGCTTTCTCGATGATGAGCTGCGGCCGGGTGTCCAGCAGCGACCCGTAGGAGACGCTGCGCAGACCGCCGGGATAGCCGGAGTGGCGGTGGTATTTGGCCTGCTCGCGCTTGTTGCCGCTGAGGGCCACCTTGCCGGCGTTCACGATGATGACGAAGTCGCCGGTGTCGATGTGCGGAGCGAACGTCGGCTTGTGCTTGCCACGCAACAGCTGGGCGGCCTGGCTGGCCAGCCTGCCGAGCACCACGTCCGTGGCATCGATGACATGCCAGGCACGCTGGACGTCTGTGGGCTTGGGCTGGTACGTGCGCACAGGTCTGCCTTTTCTTGTCAGCGGATGCGTATCGTGCCTGCGAACCGCTCAGATGAGTGGCTCAGAAGCCGCCGGCTGCGCCAGGACGCGCGGCCAACACAGGCCTCGCCACCTGACAGGAGCGGCAGTCCTTGAGGCTACCAGGCGATCGGCACGACCGGCCGGGGACCCCCATGCACCGATCCATG
>NZ_CAKKTL010000038.1:16308-18133 GCF_920664355.1 Protofrankia sp. CiP1_Cm_nod2 | reverse complement strand
CACTGATCATCCATACACTGATCATTCATGTAATGATCATCCAACACTACAAAGATCTGTCGGACATCGTAGTCTACGGGGGATGGACGAGAAGCCAGAGCAGCCGCCAGGCGCCTCGGGGGACGCCGTAGAGGCTGTGGATGCAGCCGAGGATCCCGCCGAGACAGCGGATCCCGCGGATCCCGCGGATCCGTGGGTCCCGGCAGCAGACGACCCGCTGTTCGGCCCCCTGAACACGCTGCCGGCCTCCATCCGCAGACCCGTGTGGACGTCCGACGCCGGGATCTTCGACCGGGCGGCCACGGTCCAGCCGCTGGACAGCGCGCTCGTGCCAGCCGCCACCCCGCCCACGGCCCGCGAGACCGGCTCCGTGCCACGGGAGAACCAGCCCGCGGACGAACAGCCAGCGGACAGCCAGCCGGCGGACAGCGCACCGCCGACCATCCCCGGCGGCTCACCGGAGCCGCCGGCCGGCACCCCGCCGGAGACGCCGAGCACCGGCACAACGCTGGAGACACCGAGCACCAGCGAGGCGCCGGAGACGCCAGACGACGGCGGGGTGACGCCAAGCAGGGATACGGTGCCGGTCGGCAGAAAGAACGGCGCCTCCGGCAAGCCGGCACCCGCCACGGCCCAACCGCCGGCCGGGGAGCCGAAACCGTCCGAAATCTCGGCGGCACCGCAGGCCTCGGCGGCACCGGAAACCCCGACGGCACCGAAGACCTCGGCGACGGCCTCGGCATCGTCAGGGTCCTCAGCGCCCTCGCCCCCCTCGAAGATCGCGGCGCTACCGACGGTCCCGAACTCCTTGAAAGCCCCGGCGTCGCCGGGGAACCCGGTGCCCTCGCCGGAAACCTCGACGGCGCCAGTGGCCCAGGCGTCGCCCGAGAGCCCCGCGGGCATGCCCTCCGTCGGCGGGGACGCACACCGCCAGCGCAACCAGACCGTCCCGTCTGTCCCGCGGGCAGCCGCGCCCGGCGTCGACGGCACCGGCCGCGGCCCCTCCGGCGGCACCGCTCCCAGCGGACGGCTCCTGTCCGCGGGCCGCCTCACCAGACCGGCTGTGATCATCGGTGTCGTCGTGCTCGTGGCCGTCGCGGCCATCGCCGTCCTGGCAGGCCGTGACCAGGACGACGCCAAGGGCCCGTCAGCCACGCCCGCCACCGTGTCGGCGGCCAGCCCCACCTTCGTCAACAGCGCCCGGACGGACTCCGACCCGGTCACGGCCGCCGAGTTCTTCGGCGCTCCCCGGGCCACCCTCAACCTGCACACCTACACCCGGCTGGCGCAGAAGCTGGACACGGGCTGCCCGGGCCTGACCGGCGAACTCGTCAACACGCTCCCGGGTGACCGGTGCCGGCAGCTCGTCCGGGCGGTCTACCTGTCCGAGCCGGACACCTCCGGACGCCGGGTGCTCGCGGCCACTTCGGTACTCGTCCTGGACGAGGCGAGCACAGCCGCGAGCGCGGCCAAGGCCGTCACCGAGGGCCGGGGCGGCGTACCAGCCCTGCCGGTGCCGGCCGAGTCGCTTCCCGGCGCGGCGGTGACGAACCCGACCGCTGACAACTCCTGGCGGACCGCCCCCGTGAGCGGGCACTACCTGATCGTGATCCAGCTGGCCTACACGGACGGGGCCGAGGGCGCCCCCACCGACCCGGCGCTGACCACGGCGCGCCGCGACCTCGCCCTGTTGGCCAGCCAGCCGATCTCGCAGCGGGTCCTCGTCGGCCACGGGCCACGCTGACCCCGCCTTCCCGCCCCGGGCCGCTACCCCGCCAGGCGCCGCCGGCCGGGAGGGACGGCCGTGCGGACAGGCAGCGCCGCA
>NZ_CAKKTL010000038.1:0-15881 GCF_920664355.1 Protofrankia sp. CiP1_Cm_nod2 | reverse complement strand
CGGACAGGCTGTATGGACGGCCGCGCGGGCAGGCCTGTGCGGGCCAGGGTCATCCGGACGAGCTCGTCGGCACCCGCACCGCCCGGGTCACCGCCGCCCGGGCCGCCAGCTCTGCGTCGGGCGGGTAGCGGACCTCGACGAGGGTCAGGCCGTGGGGCGGGGCCACCGTCACCGCCGGGTCACGGGCACCGCGAGCGAGGACGTCCGCCGGCCAGTGGCGGGGGCGCCGCCCCTCCCCCACCGCCAGCAGCGCACCGGCCAGGGCCCGCACCATGGAGTGGCAGAAGGCGTCCGCCTCCACGTCCGCGACGACCACACCGTCATGGCCGTCGGGCACCCGTGCCACGTCCAGGCGCAGCAGTGTGCGCACCGTGGTCGCGCCCTCCCTGCGCCGGCAGAAGGCGGCGAAGTCGCGCTCCCCCACCAGGGCCAGGGCCGCGTCGGCCATCCGCTCGGCATCCAGGGGACGCGGCCAGGCCAGCGTGTCGTGCCGGCGCAGCGGATCGACCCCGTACGGTGCGTCAGCGATCCGGTAGACGTAGCGGCGGGACAGCGCGGAGAAGCGGGCGTCGAAACCCGGCGGTGCCGGTGCCAGGGCCGTGATCCGCACAGCACGGTCGAGCACGCCGTTGAGCCTGCGCGCAAGCCCACCGAGCGGGACGTCGTCGGGGATGTCCACGTGGGCCACCTGGCCGCGGGCGTGGACGCCGGCATCGGTACGCCCGGCCACGGTGAGCCGGACCGCCGGCAGTCGCGCCACCCGCATCAGCGCGTCCTCGACGTCACCCTGCACGGTGCGCTGCCCGGGCTGACGTGCCCACCCCGCGAACGGGGTGCCGTCATAGGCGAGGCCGAGACGGAGCCGGAGCAGGCCGTCGACAGCGCTCACCGCTTCCTGACGATTCGGGTCACACAGTTGTCGATCATACTTCGGGTCATATCGTCCCGCAGGACACAAAGAAGATGGTGTAAGCACATCGGATATCACCGGAATCACGGCGGCACGCGAAACATGAGGTCCACCATCCTCCGCCAGATGGTGGACCGGTGCGATGCGGGTCCCGTCGAGGCGGCCGGAGCCCCTCCCCGAAGCAATCCCAGGACAACCATTGCGCAACCATGGGCCACCCGGCGCAACGCGGCGGACGTTGGGACGTACGAGCCGACGGGAGGAGCGTACGAACCGTCGGGAAGATCGCGGGAAGACCCTGTCAGCCTGTTGGCCTGTCGCCGGTAGGCCTACCGGCCTGTCGGCCGGATCAGGCTCCCCCTGGAGCGGGGCTGCGCACGGGCTCTGACCGCGGACGGGGCCCATGCTGTCTGACCGATGCCAGCAGGCCAGTAGCTGACAACGACCAAGCCGGACGAGCGGCCCGGGGACGGACCCCCGATGCTCGTCCGGCTTCAGCTGGTTCCGGCCTGTCGGCCAGGCTCAGCCAGCCCGGTCGGTCCCGGAAAGCCGGCCCGGTCGACCCCTGAAAGCTCAGTCGGCCCTGGGGCTCTTCGGCGTGTCGTCGGCGTTCTCCTCCACCGGCTCCTCCACCGGCAGCGCCGGTGCCGACTCGGTGCCGGCATCGGTGTCAGCGGGCGTGGCGACGGCCTCGACAACGGGAGCGTCGGCCTCGGCGGCCGCCTCGGCTTCGGCGGCAACCGCTGCCGCGGTGGGCGACTCCTTCGCCAGGTCGGCCGCGGCCTCGGCCGTCGCGCCGGTGGGGCGGCGACGGGGGGCGAAGCGGGTGCCCCGGGCCTGCTCGGCCTCCCGGACCGCCTGCTGGGCGAACGTCAGCGCCTCGACCAGCTCGATGCGGGCCAACGGGGCGTTGTCTCCCCTGCGGGGCCCGAGCTTGACGATGCGGGTGTAGCCACCGTTGCGGTCCGCGTAGCGTGGGCCGATCTCGGTGAACAGGACGTGCACCACCGACTTGTCGCGGACGAACCTGAGCACCCGCCGACGGGCGTGCAGATCGCCGCGCTTGGCGAAGGTGACCAGCCGCTCGGCGTACGGACGCAGCCGCTTCGCCTTGGTCTCGGTCGTGGTGATGCCGCCGTGCTCGAACAACGCGGTGGCGAGGTTGGCCAGCAACAGCCGCTCGTGCGCGGGGCTGCCACCGAGCCGGGGGCCCTTGGTAGGCGTGGGCATGACAGGTGCTCCTCGATCCTTCTATCCCGCCGGATGGCTTCGCCGGAATCCCTAGGAAGACCCCGAGCTCGTGGGCGGGCCACCGCCTGGGGGCCACGCAACCGCCGTCGACGATCACGCAAAAACCAAGATCAGTAGACGCGGAGCATCGGGCGGCGCGGCAATGATACCGCGCCGCCTTCAGCCCGAGCGCCGCTGCTTCTTCGGTGCTGCCTGCTGGGTGCCGCTGTTCCCTGGTGCCTGTTCATCAGTACCGCTCCGGCTGGTACCGCTCCGGCTGGTACCGCTCGGTCAGTACTGCTCGGTTTCGACGAACTCCGAGCCGTCGTCGGCAGAGTCGCTGAACGGCGCCGACGAGTAGGTGTCGGTGCCGTAGGTGTCCACCGCGTGCCGCGGGTCGAACCCGGGCGGGGAGTCCTTGAGCTGGAGAGCCATCGCGGCGAGCTTCGTCTTGACCTCGTCGATCGACTTCTGCCCGAAGTTGCGGATGTCGAGCAGATCCGCCTCGCTGCGGGACACCAGCTCACCGATGGTGTGGATGCCCTCGCGCTTGAGGCAGTTGTAGGAGCGGACGGTGAGGTCCATCTCCTCGATCGGCAGCGCCAGGTCCGCGGCGAGCGCGGCGTCCGCGGCGGACGGGCCGATGTCGACGCCCTCCGCCTCGGCGTTCAGCTCCTGCGCGAGGCCGAAGAGGCCGACGAGCGTCTTGCCGGCGCTGGCCATCGCGTCCCGCGGCGAGATCGACTGCTTCGTCTCGACGTCCACGATGAGCCGGTCGAAGTCGGTGCGCTGCTCGACACGGGTCGCCTCGACCTTGTAGGTGACCTTGAGCACCGGGGAGTAGATGGAGTCCACCGGGATCCGGCCAATCTCCTGCCCCGGCTGCTTGTTCTGGGCGGCGCTGACGTAGCCGCGACCGCGCTCGACGGTCAGCTCGATCTCGAGCTTGCCCTTGTCGTTGAGGGTGGCCAGCAGCAGGTCGAGGCTGTGGACCTCGACGCCGGCCGGCGGGGCGATGTCCGCCGCGGTCACCGCTCCCGGGCCCTGCTTGCGCAGGTACATCACGGTCGGCTCGTCGTTCTCCGAGCTGACGACCAGCTCCTTCAGGTTCAGGATCAGGTCGGTGACGTCCTCCTTCACGCCGGGAACGGTGGAGAACTCGTGCAGCACCCCGTCGATACGGATGCTGGTCACCGCCGCGCCGGGGATGGAGGACAGCAGGGTCCGGCGCAGCGAGTTGCCGAGGGTGTAGCCGAAACCCGGCTCCAGCGGCTCGATGACGAACCGCGAGCGGAACTCCGAGATCGGCTCCTCGATCAGCGTCGGACGCTGGGCGATAAGCATGGTGTACGTCCTTCCGAACACGACGACCGCTATATGACGCCGTGACTACGGCTCCAGTCGGAGCCCGTGGGCGGGACCTCTGTCCGTCCCGTCCACGTCGTACCCGTTCCAGTGTGGACCATCCGGAACGGGATGTCCGCACCGGGCCCGGCGGTGGGCCCGGTGCGGTGCGGCCTGCCCGAGGCATGGCCTGCCCCGGTATGGCCTACTTGGAGTAGAGCTCGACGATGAGCTGCTCCTGCACCTGGGTGTCGATCACCTGCCGGGCCGGCAGCGAGTGCACCAGCACCCGCAGCTGGCTGGGAATGACCTCCAGCCAGGGCGGCGGGGTGCGCTGGCCCGCGGTCTCCCGGGCGATGATGAACGGGGTCAGCTCGCGCGCCTTGGGCGCGATCTCGACGATGTCGTTCTCGCTGACCCGGTAGCTGGGGATGTCGACCTTGCCACCGTTGACCACGACATGGCCGTGGCGGACGGCCTGGCGCGCGGCGTCCCGGGAGGGAGCGAAGCCGGCGCGGTACACGACGTTGTCCAGCCGCGACTCGAGGATCTTCAGCAGCTCGTCACCGGTCTTGCCGGTGCGCCGGTTGGCCTCGTCGTAGTAGCCACGGAACTGCTTCTCCAGGACGCCGTAGATGCGCGCGCACTTCTGCTTCTCACGCTTCTGCAGCAGGTACTCGGAGTCCTTGGTACGGCCGCGGCCGTGCTCACCCGGGGGGTAGGGGCGGATCTCGATCGGGCACTTGGGCGATTCGCACTTGCTGCCCTTGAGGAACAGTTTCGTCTTCTCACGGCGGCAGCGCTTGCAGTCCGCGCCGGTGTAGCGGGCCATGCTTGTCCTTCTCTCCTTTTTCGGCCAGGGGTGGCGCGAGGATGTGCTTCTTCGCGCCACCGGAGGCCTTCGAGGCCCTGGTGCTGCTGGCGCGAACCCGACCGGAGGTGGCGCGGTCATGCTCCGTGTCGCGCCACCGACAGCCGCGGTACTGCTCTGTTGTCAGATCCTGTCTGTCACCGGATCCCGCTGGTCAGACCCGGCGCCGCTTGGGCGGCCGGCAGCCGTTGTGCGGGGTCGGGGTGACGTCCTGGATCGCGCCGACCTCGAGACCGGCCGCCTGCAGGGAGCGGATCGCGGTCTCCCGTCCCGAGCCGGGGCCCTTGACGAAGACGTCCACCTTGCGCATTCCGTGTTCCTGCGCCTTGCGGGCGGCGTTCTCCGCGGCCATCTGGGCGGCGAAGGGGGTCGACTTGCGCGATCCCTTGAATCCGACGTGGCCGGCGCTCGCCCAGGAGATCACGTTCCCGCTGGGGTCGGTGATCGACACGATCGTGTTGTTGAAGGTGCTCTTGATGTGGGCGTGGCCGTGCGCGACGTTCTTCTTCTCCTTGCGCCGGACCTTCTTGATGCCGGCGGCACGCGTCTTTGGCGGCATATGCTTTCGTGATCTCCGTTTACGAGGTCGTCGGTCAGCGCCTGGCCATGGCCACCGTCGACGGCTGCCGGCCGGGGCGGCTGACTACTGGCTTACTTCTTGCCGGCCTTCTTCTTACCGGCGATGGCGCGGCGCGGGCCCTTGCGGGTACGCGCGTTGGTGTGCGTCCGCTGGCCGTGGACGGGGAGGTTGCGCCGGTGCCGCAGGCCCTGGTAGCAGCCGATCTCCATCTTCCGGCGGATGTCCTGGCGCACCTCCCGCTGCAGGTCACCCTCGACCCGGTAGTTCGCGTCGATCCACTCCCTGAGCCGGACGATCTCCTCGTCGGTCAGGTCCCGGACGCGCGTGTCGGGGCTGACCCCGGTGGCGGCAAGAGTCTCCAGGGAACGGCTGCGGCCGATCCCGAATATATAGGTCAGAGCGATCTCCACCCGCTTGTCACGCGGGAGGTCTACGCCGGACAGGCGTGCCATGCCAGGTGTTTCCTTCCTTTACCGGAGGTCTTGAGCGTCTCCGTCCCGTGCCGACGACGTGTGCGCCGGCCCGGGCCCCGGCCTCCGACCGGGGGTGGATACCGCGTACCGCGGCCTGGTGACGCTTGGACGGGCGTCGCCCCGGCAGCAGATGGCCGTGGCCGTGGACACCGGCCTCAGGCCATCCGCCGAGGCTGTCAGCCCTGGCGCTGCTTGTGGCGCAGGTTGTCGCAGATGACCATCACGCGGCCATGGCGACGGATCACCTTGCACTTGTCACAGATCTTCTTGACGCTCGGCTTGACCTTCACGGCTGCACGGACCTCCCTTGCGCAGCCGCTTCAGGTGCGTCTGCGAATGGCTGTGGTGTCACAGGCTGCCGACGACGTCGAGAAGCAGCGTCACGCCGCCGGTAGCCAGAGAGCTTACTTGTAGCGGTAGACGATCCGACCACGGGACAGGTCGTAGGGCGACAGCTCCACCACGACCCGGTCCTCTGGAAGGATCCGGATGTAGTGCTGACGCATCTTGCCACTGATGTGGGCGAGTACCCGATGACCGTTCTGGAGCTCGACCCGGAACATCGCGTTCGGGAGTGGCTCCACGACTCGGCCCTCGATCTCGATAGCCCCGTCCTTCTTCGGCATGTCCTCCGCTGTCCTACCCTCGAGTGTCCGACGGTGGACACAGACGAACATCAACATCTCGCGAACATCAATATCTCGCGAACATCGATGTCCCGCTAACCGTCGGCTTTCAAGTGTACGTGGCCCACTCGTCAAGGGCCAACCTGGCTCCGTCACCAGCGTCGATCAGCAGCGTCGATCACTGCCGTCGGCGGCGACCGGAGGACAGCGATCGTGCCGGCAGCGGATCACGGCGAGCTACCGGTGACGGCCTCAGGACGCGGGCGTCCCGACCGGCTGTCCGCAGGCGACCCCCAGTTCGGCGAACTTCGCCGCGCCACCGTCGAGGGCCGTCAGCACCCAGGGCCCGCGTGGGGTCACCGCGACCGTGTGCTCGGTGTGCGCGGCCCAGGAGCCGTCCGTGGTGGCGACGGTCCACTCGTCACCAAGCACCCGGGTGTCCGGCCGCCCTATCGTGATCATTGGCTCGATCGCCAGCGCGAGCCCCTCGACCAGGCGGATCCCCCGGCCCGGCCGCCCGTGGTTGAGCACGTGCGGCGGCTGGTGCATCTCGGTCCCGATGCCGTGGCCGCCGTAGTGGTCCACGATGCCGTACCCCCGCGGGCGGACGTGGCGCTCGACCGCCGCCGAGATGTCGGTCAGCTTCCCGCCGAGCTGCACGGCCGCCAGGCCCTGCCACAGCGACTGCTCGCACACCTCGATCAGGTCGAGGAACTGCTGGGGCACCGTCCCGACCGGTACCGTGATCGCGGAGTCGCCGTGCCAGCCGTCCACGATCGCGCCGCAGTCGATGGAGATGATGTCCCCCTCGCGCAGCGCCCGTCTGCGGTGCGGTATCCCGTGGACGACCTCGTCGTTGACGGACGCGCAGATCGACGCGGGAAAGGGCGGCCGGCCGTAGCCCTTGAAGGAGGGAATCCCGCCGTCGCCGCGGATCGACTTCTCTGCGATCGTGTCAAGCTCCGCAGTGGTGATCCCCGGCTCGACCGCCGCTCGCAGCTTCTCCAGGGCGCGCGCGACGACAAGCCCCGCCACCCGCATCTTCGCGATCTCACCCGCGGTCTTGATCTGGACATGCTCTCGTCGCGCCACGCTCGTCGCCCCGGTCCGTATCCCTAGTAACCCTGTGATATCGCTGGTAGCTCTGTGGTCCCGTCCGCCTGTGACGGCGGCCGTCCCGTAGGCCTCCGGTGGCGCGAACAGTGAGGACACGCTATCGGAGCCACTTGGCGGCGCGTCCGTGAGCTTGCCATCGGTACCCCACCCCGCCCTAGTGTGCCTGCCACGTCGCCGGTAGCACCACAGCCGGCCACCCCTGATGCCCCACACGGAGCCAGGGCCACACCGGGGCGGGTGGCACCAGGCCAGCCGCGGAACGGGCCGGCCGCGCACCAGGCCGGCCGCGGAGGGGCGGGCCGAAGCGGCCGGCGGGCGTCAGCTCGCGTAGTGGCGCAGGGCGTCGAGAGCGCGGTCGGTGACATTGTCCACCGGGCCGGTCGCGTCGATACCGATCAACAGGCCCTTCGCCGCGTAGTAGGCGACCAGGGGTGCGGTCTGCTCGGCGTAGACCTCCAGCCGGTGGCGTACCGTCTCGGAGCGGTCGTCGTCCCGCTGGAACAGCTCGCCGTTGCAGCGGTCGCAGACACCTTCCAGCGCGGGCGGGTCGAAGTCGATGTGCCAGATGTGACCGCAGTTACGACACGTCCGCCGCCCGGACAGGCGCAGCACCACCTCGTCGTCGTCGACGACGAGCTCCAGGACGACGTCCAGGCGCGTGCCCATCTCCTCGAGCAGCTGGCCCAGCACCTCGGCCTGGGGCACGTTGCGGGGGAAGCCGTCGAGCAGGAAGCCCTTGGCCGCGTCGTCCTCGGCCAGCCTGTTGCGGACCATGCCGATGGTGATCTCGTCGGGGACGAGGTCGCCGGCGTCCATGTACTGCTTGGCGAGCACCCCCAGCTCGGTGCCCTCCCGGACGTTCGCCCGGAAGATGTCGCCCGTGGAAATCTTGGGAATCGACCGTGCCTGGGCGATGAAGGCGGCCTGGGTGCCCTTGCCAGCGCCCGGCGGTCCGACCAGTACGAGGCGCACTACCGCAGGAAGCCTTCGTAATTGCGGAGCATGAGCTGGCTTTCGATCTGTTTCACCGTCTCCAGCCCCACTCCGACAATGATCAGTACTGACGTTCCGGCGAACGGGAAGGGCTGCTGTTTGGTGAGGTTCAACAGCGCCAGCGGAAGGACCGTGATGGCACCGAGGAAGAGCGAGCCCGGGAGCGTGATCCTGGACAACACGCGATCGAGGTACTCCGCGGTGGGTCGTCCTGGCCGGATGCCGGGGATGAAACCGCCGTACTTCTTCATGTTGTCCGCCACCTCGGTCGGGTTGAAAGTGATGGCCACGTAGAAGTAAGTGAAGAAAACGATCAGCGCGGCATAGCTGACGAGATACAGTGGGTGGTCGCCGCGAGCCAGATAGCGCTGCTCGAAGTCCTGGAAGGCCTTGTTGTCCCAGACCTGCCCGAGCAGCTGCGGCAGCTGCAGCAGCGCGGATGCGAAGATCACCGGGATGATGCCGGCCTGGTTGACCTTGATGGGCAGGTAGGTCGAGGTGCCGCCGTACATCCGGCGGCCGATGAGACGCTTGGCATACTGCACCGGGATGCGGCGCTGCGACTGCTCGACGAAGACGACGAACACGACGATCACCAGCCCCAGCAGGCAGACGAGGGCGAAGACCACGCCACCGGCCACCTGGAGGATCCGGCTGCCCTGGGAGGGCAGCGCCGCCGCGATCGACGTGAAGATCAGGAGAGACATCCCGTTGCCCACCCCGCGGGCGGTGATCAGCTCACCCAGCCACATGATCAGGGAGGTGCCGGCGGTCATCGTGATCACGATGACCGCGATCCGGAACAGGCTGGTGTCCGGAATGATCGGCGCGGCGCAGCCGGGGAACAGGTTGCCGCTGCGGGCGAGGGCGACGATGCCGGTCGCCTGCAGAACCGCCAGCCCGATCGTCAGATAACGGGTGTACTGGGTGAGTTTCTGCTCACCGGAACTGCCTTCCTTCTTCAGCTGCTCAAGCCTGGGGATCACCACCACCAGCAGCTGAATGATGATGCTCGCCGTGATGTACGGCATGATCCCGAGCGCGAAGATGGACAGCTGCAACAGAGCGCCACCGCTGAAAAGGTTGATCAGCGAGTAGACGTTGCTGCTGTCGGCGCTCGCCGAGGACAGACAGGCGTTGATCGCCTTGGTCGACACCCCGGGGGAAGGCAGTACGCTGCCGATCCGGAACAGGATGATGATCCCGAGAGTGAAAAGCAGCTTTTTGCGCAGGTCAGGCGTGCGGAAAGCCCGTGTGAAGGCGGTGAGCACGACTCCTCCTGCTGATCGTCACGGCAAACGCACCCGGTGGACGACTGCCCTGACCGAAGATAGGACCGGCAGTGCGCGGTGTGCCGACTGTAACAGTAGAGACGGTCCACTCGTCCCGACATGGGCCTGCGGCAGGCCCGTCATCCCCGGTCACCGCGGATACGGAAGGGTGTGGAACTGTCCTCCACCTCCGGTAGCCGGCGACATCAGGCATCAACCTCGGCGTTCGAGGCGTTCGGGGTAAGGGTAACGGCAGTGCGCCGCCCGAAGCCAGCGGACTCGGGCGACGCGACGGCTCCAGCAGATCCTGGCTGCCCCGCCAGCCGTGGCCGACGGGGCAGCGGGACACCGGAGGGCAGCCCTCCAGCACCTCCGAGGCCCCGGTGGGCCAGGTCGTGTCCGGTGGATCCCTGGCCGGCGCGGGCGGCGCCCGCGCCGGCCGGCACCCACCGGATGTGGCCTAGATCTCGGTGACGCTGCCACCGACAGCGGTGATTTTTTCTTTGGCGGACGCGGAGAAAGCGTGGGCGCTCACACTCAGCGCGATCCCGATCTCTCCGTCGCCGAGCACCTTGACCAGGCTGTTACGACGGACGGCACCGGCCTGGACGAGATCGTCCAGGCCGATCTCCCCCCCGTCGGGGAACAGCTCGGCGAGCGTCGCGACGTTGACGACCTGGTACTCGGTGCGGAAGCGGTTACGGAACCCCTTGAGCTTGGGCACCCGCATGTGCAGCGGCATCTGGCCGCCCTCGAAGCGGGCCGGGACCTGCTTGCGGGCCTTGGAGCCCTTGGTGCCGCGGCCGGCGGTCTTGCCCTTGGAGGCCTCACCACGGCCGACCCGGGTCTTTGCCTTGTGGGCACCCGGCGCGGGCCGCAGGTGGTGGATCTTCAGGCTGGGCTCCCGCCGGGCATCGGCGGTCTCCGGCTCGGTTGTCTTGGTCAGCTCGCTCACGCGTCCACCTCCTCGACCCTGACGAGATGACTCACAGTAGCGATCATCCCGCGCACCTCCGGACGGTCGTCCCGTTCGGTCGTCGCGTTGATCCGGCGCAGGCCGAGGGTCCGCAGCGTCTCACGCTGGTTGCGGGTCCCGCCGATCCCCGAACGGATCTGTGTGATCTTCAGACGGGCCATCACGCACCGGCCCCGACCGTGCGGGCACGCAGCATCGCCGGCGGCGCCACGTCCTCGATGGGCAGGCCACGGCGGGCGGCGATCTCCTCGGGGCGCATCAGGCCCCGCAGCGCCGCGACAGTGGCGTGCACGATGTTGATGGGGTTCGACGAGCCAAGTGACTTCGACAGCACGTCGTGGACGCCCGCGCACTCCAGCACCGCGCGGACCGGGCCGCCGGCGATGACGCCGGTACCCGGGGATGCCGGCTTGAGCAGCACGATCCCCGCGGCGGCCTCGCCCTGGATCGGGTGCGGGATCGTCGAACCGATCCGCGGCACCTTGAAGAAGTGCTTCTTGGCCTCCTCCACGCCCTTGGCGATGGCGGCCGGCACCTCCTTGGCCTTGCCGTAGCCGACACCGACGGTGCCGTCGGCGTCCCCGACCACGACCAGGGCGGTGAAGCTGAACCGCCTACCGCCCTTGACGACCTTCGCCACCCGGTTGATGGCGACCACTCGTTCGACGTACGCGTTCTTGTCCTGGGCCGGACCGCCGCCCTGGCGGTCGCGGCGTTCCCGACGGTCAGAGCCGCCGGAGCCGCCTCCGCGGCGCTGCTGGCCTGGCATCAGTGAATCTCCCTGTTCGTTGAATATCCGCGCGTGCAGGCCCGAGGCATCAGAACTCCAGCCCACCTTCCCGGGCCGCGTCCGCCAGCGCGGCGATCCGCCCGTGGTAGGTCCGCCCGCCGCGGTCGAAGACCACCGCGGTGACGCCGGCCTTGCGGGCGCGCTCGGCGACCAGCTGGCCGACGGCCTTCGCCAGCTCGGTCTTGTCGCCGTCCACGGTACGCAGCGCGAGGTCCAGCGTGGACGCCGAGGCCAGGGTGTGGCCGGCGACGTCGTCGATGACCTGGGCGTAGATGTGGCGGGTCGAGCGGGTGACCACGAGGCGCGGGCGGACGGGCGTGCCCGAGACCTTCTTGCGTATCCGCGCGTGCCGGCGGAACTTCGCCGTACGCCGCTGGGCGCTGACACTGACAGCCATGATCCGTTCCCCTACTTCCCGGACTTGCCGACCTTGCGGCGGACGACCTCGCCCTGGTACCGCACGCCCTTGCCCTTGTACGGGTCGGGCTTGCGCAACCGCCGGATCTTGGCTGCCACCTCGCCGACCTGCTGCTTGTCGATCCCGTGAATGACGAAACGGGTCGGCGTCTGCACCTCGAACCTGATGCCCTCGGGGGCCTTCACCGGGACCGGGTGGCTGAAACCCAGAGCAAACTCCAGATCCGAGCCCCGGGCCTGCACGCGGTAGCCGACACCGACGATCTCAAGCGTCTTGGAGTAGCCGGCGGTGACGCCGGTCACCATGTTCGCCACCAGGGTGCGGGTCAGCCCGTGCAGGGCGCGCGAGCGGCGCTCGTCGTCCGGGCGGGCGACGAGCAACTGCCCGTCCTGCGCGCTGACGGTGATCGGCTCCGCCACCGAGTGGCTGAGCGTGCCCTTCGGGCCCTTGACCACGACCTCCGTGCCGTCGACGGAGACATCCACACCGCTTGGCACCGGAATCGGTAGACGTCCGATACGTGACATCGCGCGACTCCTTACCAGACGTAGGCGAGGACTTCCCCGCCTACTCTGCGCTTGTTCGCCTGCTTGTCGGTCAGCAGGCCCGACGATGTGGAAATGATCGCCACACCGAGCCCACCGAGCACCTTGGGAAGGTTGGTCGCCTTGGCGTAGACCCGCAGGCCCGGCTTGCTGATGCGCTTCACGCCGGCGATGGAGCGCTCCCGGTTCGGGCCGTACTTCAGCTCCACGACGAGGGACGCGCCAACGGTCCCGTCCGGGGGCTCCTCGACGTGCCACCCGGCGATGTAGCCCTCCTGCTGGAGGATCTCGGCGATATGCGTCTTGATCTTGCTGTTCGGCATGACCACTCGATCGTGGTATGCCCGGTTGGCGTTGCGGACACGGGTCAGCATGTCCGCAATCGGGTCTGTCATCGTCATGGGGCTGGAACCTTCCTCGCGACGGTTCCCCGCGGCGCGTAGCCGTGGGGCCTACCGCGAACGGTGGGTGGTGTGCGTCAGCTTCCGTGGCCCGCGCGGCCCGCGTCGGCGCGGCCCGTCAGGTACGACGCCCGGCGGGCTGGACGGCATCCCCGTCACGCCGGCACGACGCGCCGGGGAGCCGTTTCCGCGGGCTCTACCACGAGCTCTTGGTGACCCCGGGAAGCTCGCCGCGGTGCGCCATCTGCCGCAGGCAGACCCGGCAGAGGCCGAACGCGCGGTATACCGACCGCGGACGCCCGCACCGCTGGCAGCGGGTGTAACCCCGCACGCCGAACTTCGGCTTGCGGATCGCCTTCTCAATCAGTGCTTTCTTCGCCATCTGACCTGTTTCCTCCAGGGCCGCCGGCCGTATGAAAAAATCTTCGCACAGCCTTTGGCCGGCACTTCTTCCAGGGCCGCCGGCCGTACGAAAAAATCTTCGCACAGCCTTTGGCCGGTATCTCCTAGCGGAGGGCCGCCGGCTAGCTCTCGCGGAACGGGAAGCCCAGCGCCCGCAGCAGCGCGCGGCTCTCGTCGTCAGTGGTCGCGCTCGTGACGACCGTGATGTCCATCCCGCGGACCCGGTCGATCCGGTCGATGTCGATCTCGTGGAAGATCGACTGCTCGGTGACGCCGAAGGTGTAGTTGCCGGCGCCGTCGAACTGCTTCGGCGAGAGCCCCCGGAAGTCACGGATACGCGGGAGTGCGACCGAGACCAGCCGGTCCAGGAACTCCCACATGCGGTCGCCGCGCAGGGTCACCTTCGCCCCGATGGGCATGCCCTCACGCAGCTTGAACTGCGCGATGGACTTCTTCGCCCGCCGGACGGCCGGCTTCTGGCCGGTGATCGAGGCAAGGTCCCGCAGCGCACCGTCGATGAGCTTGGCATCCCGGGCGGCGTCCCCGACGCCCATGTTGACCACGACCTTGACCACGGTCGGGATCTGCATCACGTTCGCGTACTGGAACTGCTCGCGCAGGCCCGCCGCGATCTCCTCGCGGTACCGCTGCTTCAGCCGCGGCAGCGGACGGGCTTCAGTGGTGGTTGTCATCTCTCGTTTCCTTGCAGCCTCGGCCCAACGGACGGCGATCCCCACCGCGATCCGACAGGAACGCCGTCGGCGGCCACCCGAACGCCACCGACGGCCCCTTCGATCACACCGGCTCCGCTCACACCAGCCATGCCGGCTACAGCTCGGTGCCGGTACGGCGGGAGATCCGCACCTTCGTACCGTCGTCGTTGACGCGGTAGCCGATCCGGGTGGGACGGTTGTCGGAGGGATCCACGATCATGACATTGCTGACGTGGATGGGCGCCTCCTGGGTGATGATCCCCCCGGACTGCGAACCGCGGGCCGAGGTGTCCACCCGGGTGTGCCGGGTGACCCGGTTGGCACCCTCGACGAGCACCTTGTTCTCGGTCGGGAAGGCCCTGATGACCTTCCCCCGCAGGCCCCGGTCCTTACCCGTGATGATCTGGACCGTGTCACCCTTCCTGATCTTCATTCCGGCCACGGTCACAGCACCTCCGGCGCCAGTGAAATGATCTTCATGAACTTCTTGTCACGCAACTCGCGACCAACCGGCCCGAAGATACGCGTGCCTCGGGGATCCCCGCCGTCCTTGATGAGCACGGCGGCGTTCTCGTCGAACCGGATGTAGGAGCCGTCAGGACGACGACGCTCCTTGGTAGTGCGTACGACGACCGCCTTGACCACGTCACCACGCTTGACGCCGGCCCCGGGCAGGGCGTCCTTCACGGTCCCGACGATGATGTCGCCGATGCCGGCATAACGACGCCCCGAACCACCGAGCACGCGGATGCACAGCAACTCCCTGGCACCCGTGTTGTCGGCGACCCGAAGTCGCGACTCCTGCTGGATCACTTCCCGCTCCCGAACTGCGTCGGCGCCCGCCTGCCGGCGGCCGGCTCGCTGGACCTACTGTGCGGCCCGCGGCGACACGCCGGACTCGTCGCGTCGCCGTCGGGCCATCTATCCGTCGCCTGCCACTGCCCGGGCGACGCGCCAGCCATCGTCGCGTCGCCGTCAGCGGGTCGACCTATTTGGCTTTCTCCAGAATTTCCACCACGCGCCAGCGCTTCGTCGCCGACAGCGGCCGGGTCTCCATGAGCAGGACCCGGTCGCCGACGCCGCTGGTGCTGTTCTCGTCGTGTGCCTTGATCTTCTTGGTGCGCCTGATCGTCTTACCGTAGAGCGGGTGCTGCACCCGGTCCTCGACGGCGACGACCACGGTCTTGGTCATCTTGTCGCTGACCACCAGGCCCTCGCGGACCTTGCGGAAACCGCGGCCGGCCTCCGCCGCCGGCGCGTCGTGCCCCGCGCCCGTCGCCGCGCCGTCCGTCGCCGCGCCGTCCGTTGCCGGGGTGTCCGTTGTCGGGGTGTCGTCCGTTGTCATCCCACTCACGCCCGTTCCGCCTGGGTAGCCGTCTGTGCCTGCTCGGCCTGCGCCTGGTCAGTGTCAGCCGCGACCGCCACGCCGGTTCCCACCAGCTCCGGGTCCTCGGAAAGACCCAGCTCGCGCTCGCGCAGCACCGTGTAGATACGCGCGATGTCACGCCGGACGACCCGCAGCCGGTGGTTGCTGCTGAGCTGGCCGGTCGCGGCCTGGAAACGGAGGTTGAACAGCTCCTCCTTGGCCTCCCGCAGCTTGTCCCCCAGATCCTGCCGGGACAGTGCCCGCAGCTCGTCCGCGGTCGCGGTCGCCATCACGCACCTCCCTCACGGGTGACGAAGCGGCACTTCATCGGCAGCTTGTGGATGGCGCGCCGCATCGCCTCGCGGGCCACCGGCTCGGCGACACCGGACAGCTCGAACAGCACACGCCCGGGCTTGACGTTGGAGACCCACCACTCGGGCGAGCCCTTGCCGGAGCCCATCCGGGTCTCGGCCGGCTTCTTCGTCAGCGGACGGTCCGGGTAGATGTTGATCCAGACCTTGCCGCCACGACGGATGTGACGGGTCATCGCGATACGCGCCGACTCGATCTGCCGGTTCGTCACGTAGGCCGGCTCGAGCGCCTGGATGCCGAACTCGCCGAACGCGAGCCTGGTCCCGCCCTTGGCCGCGCCGTCACGGCTAGGGTGATGCTGCTTGCGGTGTGCGACCTTACGAGGAATCAGCATCGTTCTAGCCCTCCGTCTCCTGGGTGGCCGCGCCAGCGGCAGGCCCGGCGGTGTCGGCCGGAGACGCGGCCGGTGCCGTGGAGGCCGTGGCCTCGGAGCTCGCCGGTGCCGACGTGGCCTCGGCCGCGCCGCCCGCGCCAGCGCCAGCGC
>NZ_CAKKTL010000037.1:0-30683 GCF_920664355.1 Protofrankia sp. CiP1_Cm_nod2 | reverse complement strand
AGCATGACCTGAACCTGTGCACCCGCCGGTTTGCCGACTGCGCCGCGGGGCTGCAGCGCCTGCGGACGCTGCCGAACTCGGCCGACCTGCTCGACCAGGTGTGCGGGGAGCTCGTCCAGCGGTGCGGTTTCGGGCGCGCGGTGCTCTCCCGGGTGGAGAACGGCGCCTGGCATCCGTGGATGGCCTATTTCGGCAACGGTGACGAGTCGTGGTTCGCGCGCTGGATCGACCGGCCGATCCCGCTGGAGGGCATGACGCCCGAGACCGGGCTGCTGACCGACTGCCGGCCCGCGGTCGTGTACGACACCGCGAACGCGCCCGTCTACCGGCCGATCATCGTGGAGTCCGGGCGTTCCAAGTCCTACGTCGTCGCCCCGGTGATGCGCGGGCCGGAGGTCGTGGGCTTCCTGCACGCGGACCACCATCCGTCCTCACGCCGCGTGGACGACGTCGACCGGGATGTTCTCTGGATGTTCGCGGACGGCTTCAGCCATGTCTACGAACGGGCTGTACTGACCGAGCGCCTGCGTACCCAGCGCAACCACGTGCGGGAGATCCTGTCGTCGGCGGTGGAGATGATGAACGACTTCTGCGACGCGGGTATCGATCTCTCCCGGTACGCGGGCACCGGAGCCATGCCCGGCGACGGCGCGCGGCCCGCCCTGGTCGCCACCGCGCACCCCGGCGGGGACCTCACCGCGCGGGAGTCGGAGGTCCTGGAGCTGATGGTGGCGGGCGCCACGAACAGCGTCATCGCGGAGACCCTGGTCATCGCGGAGGAGACCGTGAAGTCGCATGTGAAGCACATCCTGCGCAAGCTCGGCGCGGTGAACCGATCCCAGGCGATCGCGGGCTCCCTGGGGATGACCATGCGTGAGATCGAGGCTTGAGAATCGGCCGACACAACAGTACGCACCGCAGCGAACTGCTACGGTGCGTACTGTTTTTCTTGTGCCGTGGACGGTCGGCCCTGTCTCCGGCCACGCTGGCAGACCTCAGGTGGCGGATCTCGGGTGGCGGGCTTCGGCGGAGATCACGGCTCCCGGCCGACAGCCCCGCCCCTCGATGGGGACCGCGGCCGGAGCAGCCGCGGTCCCCGCGGGTACGCAGTGCCGAGCAGAGCCGTGGGCCTGGCCGATGCTCAGCCGAGCAGGCCGAGCTCGGACCGGCCGAGCAGGTCGTAGGCCTGGTCGGTGGTCAGCGGGTGGAACGGTCCGCCACGGGCGTCCCGGTAGAGCCGCTCCAGGACGTGCCCGCGCCGGAAGGCCGAGCCGCCGACCAGGCGGAGCGCGGCGTCCGTCACCTTGATCGCCGTCTCGGTCGCGGTGACCTTGGTGACGTCGACGAACGCCGCCCGCGCGATCGGGTTCCACTCGGCGTCACGGCCCTCGATGAGGATCCGGGCGGTCGTCTCCAGCGCCCGGGCCGCCGTCTCCGTCTCCAGCAGAACCTTGCCAAGCCCGTACTGGACGTAGCCGATCCCCTTCAGGGCGACGTCCTTGCCCTCCTGCGTCGCGCCGAGGGACTTCTTCTTGAGGATCTCCCGGGTCTCGGCGTAGGCCTTCTCCGCGAGGCCGAGGTAGACGCCGGAGAAGCTCAGCGACGCCCACTCGAACTCGCCGAAGAGGCCGTTACGGAAGTTGCCGCCGTACGCCGAGGCCGGCACGTAGACCTTGTCGAAGACGAGGGTGTGGGTGCCGGTCGCGCGCATGCCCAGGGTGTCCCAGGTCTCGATGATGCTGATCCCGGGCGTGTCGATCGGGATGACGAAGACGGCCTCGCGGGACGCGTGCTCCTGGAAGTCCTCGGGCAGCTCCCCGGAGGGATCGGTGACGGTGGCGTTGAAGGCGACGATGTCGGCCCCCAGGCAGAGGGTGGCCCAGGTCTTCTTGCCGCTGACGTGCCAGCCGCCCTCACCGTCGGGGACCGCCACGGTGTCGGCGAGACCGGTCAGCCCGGCCCGGTCCTCGCTGAAGGGCCCGCAGACGATCTTGCGCTCGTTGACGACCTCGGCGAAGACCCGCTGCCGGGTCTCCTCGTTCAGCAGGCCACGGAAGATACCGATCATGGTCTGGTGCATGTTGAACGCCAGCGCGATGGCCGGGTCGCCCTTGGCGAGCTCCCTGGACACCAAGGTGGTGGTCCAGATGTCCGCGCCGAGGCCGCCGTACTTCTTCGGGACGGCCAGAGCGGGCAGGCCGCTCTCCTTGTAGATCGGCACGAGCTCGGTCGGAAAGCGGTTCTCGGCATCAGCCCGTGCGCCGGCCTCGGCAAAGTGCTTCGCCACCGAACGGGCTATCTGTATCACCTCGGCTTGTTCGGCCGGGGTTATTTCCACATCGTGCTTCCCCATACCGCAACTCACTCCCAACCATCGACGACCATGTGCTTGCGAAGCCGTTGTGAGCATAATCGAGCCACCGCCGGCTGGAATCTCCCTGCGGGAGAGATTCTGCCCTTCGACGGGGTGACACCCGGTGGGAACCACCTCCTCTCCGGGGGATCGGGGGCCTGGCCGGGCACGTGTCGTCCGGGCCCGGCCACGGTCCGCCACCGCGGCTTCCACGGCTTCCGTCATTATCGCCCCCGCCGTCATTACCCGCGTACGGTAAGCCGGCAGCCGCCGACCGGCGGATGATCGTCCGTGACCGGGTTATCCTGGCGCTGGGACCGCCGCCGGCCTGCTGGTTCAGGCGAAGCGGCACCGGTTCACCCGAAGGAGCACCGTCTTTACCCCCGGGGGATGAGGCGCCGGCCACGAACTGGTTCTACCGTGTGGGACACCTACCCGCCGATCGGGCCGACAGTCTCTTTCTTGAGCTTTCCCGGATTTTCCGGGACCGCGGTACGCAGGAAAAGCTTGATCGTGCCCCTCGGCCCGGCGGAGCCGGCCTGTCCCGGCTTTGCCGGCCTGGCGCTCGTGGGTGTGACCGTCGCCTGGCCCTGGTCGGGCCAACCGGGATCGGAACGGAGTGCGTCGATGAGCCGAGTCACCGAACAGGCCGAACAGTGGGCGCGGGGGATCACGAGTGACACCGACGTGGCGATCTCGCTGTACACGGACGACGTCCGGTACGACGGGGACTGGACGGCCGGTTCGGAGCACGGCCCGGCCGCCGGCGCCGCCGGCCTTCGTGAGCGGCTGGCCGCGTACCCGGAGCGGGACACCGACAGCGGTCCGGAAGGCGCTCGCTTCGAGGTTCTTGAGGCGGTCACGACCACCAGGGGGAACGAGTCACCGTCCGTGACGGTCCTGTGGCGGCAGGACGGTGGGCATCGTGCCGGATACCAGGGCAGCGGATACCAGGGCAGCGGCAGTGGATACCAGGACCCGTCAACCGGCGGCGAGAATCCCCCCGCCCGGGATCAGGCCTGCCGGGACCAAGCCTGGCGGCTGACCGGCACCGACGGCAGAATTGACGGTGAGCCGACCACCTGGAACGACGCCCCGGTATTTCAGCGGATCGGGTCGCCGGCCCCCACGACGTACTCCTGGGAGAAGGATGCCGACCCCGCTTCTTCGGCCTGAACAGGCGGGCCGGAGTTGACAGCGCTTCGCCGATCGTGGAGGTACCGGTGACATTACCGCACGAATGGCACCAACGGCTGAGGCTGCCGGCGGTGGCGGCGCCGATGACCGACGTGTCAGGCCCCGATCTTGTGATCGCCGCCGCCGTGAACGGTATCATCGGCACTTTCCCCACCCACAACGCGAAAAGCGCCGATGAGCTGGACGAATGGCTGGCGCGCATCACAGCGGCGACAAGGGCCGACGAGTCCGCGCCGGCCGCTCCGGTGGGTGCCAACCTCGTCGTGCACCGTTCCAACGCGCGGCTCGCCAGCGACCTGGACAGCCTGCTGCGGCACCGCCCGGAGATCGTCATCACCAGCGTCGGCTCGCCCTCGGCGGTGGTCGGGCCGCTGCACGACGCCGGCATCCTGGTGCTGGCGGACGTGGCGAGCATACGCCATGCCCACAAGGCGATCGAAGCCGGGGTGGACGGCCTGGTGCTGCTGTCCGCCGGCGCCGGTGGGCAGACCGGGTGGGCCAACCCGCTCTCCTTCGTACGGGCCCTGCGGAGTGACTACGACGGGATCCTGGTCCTGGCCGGCGGCATCAGCGACGGCTACAGCGTGCTGGCCGCCCGCGCCGCCGGCGCCGACCTGGCCTATCTCGGCACCCGGTTCATCGCCACCACCGAGAGCCTGGCCTCCGATGCGTACCGGCAGGCCGTCGTCGAGGCCACCCTCGATGACGTCACCACATCGGTGCAGGTCAGCGGCTTGCAGGCCAACGTACTCAGAAGCTGGCTTGAGGCTCAGGACATCACGCCGGCCCCACCCGCCGGGGCGGCCGGCGAGGCTTCTCCCGGTTTCGCCCAGGACCGGCTGCTCGCCCAGCGCAACGTCTGGGCGGCTGGCCACTCGGTGTCCGGCATCGACGAGGTTCTCGACATCCCGAAGCTGGCGGAGCGGCTTGCCCGCGAATACCAGCAGGCCCAGGACCTGCTGCTACCGGCGGCAGCGGACGGCATTTCCAGAAAGTGGAGGTAGAGCACGCATGTGGGGCACGCTGCCAACGGTTTTCGACCGGGTCACCCTGTATTACGCCGACTCAACGGCGATCATCGATGGTGATCGCCGGCTGACATACCGGCAGACACAGCAGTGGGCCAACCGGGTCGCGAACGGGCTCATCGCGTTAGGGGTAGGCAAGGGGGAGCGGGTCGGCCTGCTCCTGCCCAACGTCCTGGAGTTCATCCCGAGCCAGCACGGCATCTGGAAGGCCGGAGCGGTGCTGGTGCAGCTGCCCACCCGGGCCGCCGCCGCCGGCCACCGCAGCAACCTGAAGCAGGCCGACGCGACCACGCTCATCTACCACGCGCAGTTCGACTCGACCGTCGCCGAGGTGGTGGCCGGGCTGCCCGAGCTGCGCCACGTCATCCGGCTCGACGACGGCCGCGGGCCCGCGGAGACGACCGTCGCCGGTGTCCTCGACTACGCGAAGCACTTCGAGGCGCAGCCGGACACGCTCCCCTCGGTGGAGATCGACGAGCACGACGAGGCATACGTGCTGTTCACCTCCGGCAGCACCGGTGAGCCGAAGGGTGTGATCAACTCCCACTTCACCTGGGCGCACTACAGCATCACCGCCGGCCTGGAGATCGGTGACATCCGGCCCGGTGAGATCTTCGCCCACGGCGCTCCGCTGACCCACTTCACCCAGATCTTCGTGCTGCCGACCTTCCTGCGCGGCGGCACGAACGTGATGCTGCCGGGGCTGGACGTCAACACCCTGCTCGAGAGGATCGAGAAGGAGAAGGTGACGGCCACGGCCCTGGTCCCGACCATCATCTACCTGCTGCTCGACCACCCGGACCGGAAGAAGTTCGACCTCTCGTCGCTCAACACCATCGTCTACGCGGGTGCCCCGATCGCTCCGGAGCGGCTGCGTGAGGCGCTCGACGTGTTCGGCCCGATCTTCATCCAGGCCTACGCCGGCACCGAGCCGGGGTACGTCTCCAGCCTGCGCAAGCAGGACCACCGGGTGGACACCGAGCAGGACATCAAGCGGCTGGCGTCGGCCGGGCGGCCCCTGCCGTACGTGGCGGTGACCATCCAGGACGACGACGACCGCCCGCTGCCCGTCGGCGAGGTCGGCGAGGTCACCTCCAAGCAGCTCGGCCAGATGCTCACCTACGTCGACGCCTCGCGTAACTCGGAGGCGCTGCGCGACGGCTGGGTGCACACCGGGGACATCGGCTACTTCGACGAGGACGGCTTCCTCTACATCGTCGACCGCAAGAAGGACCTGGTGGTCAGCGGTGGCTTCAACGTCTTCCCGCGGCAGGTGGAGGACGTGCTGCTGACCCATCCGGCGGTCGCCCAGGCGGCTGTTTTCGGTATCCCGCACCCGAAGTGGGGCGAGGCCGTGCACGCCGTCGTGGTCACCCGGTCCGGGCAGCAGGCCGACGAGAGCGAGCTGATAAACCACGTCAAGCGCGAGCTGGGCAGTGTGCCCGCGCCCAAATCGATAGAGTTCACCGACCAACTGCCGGTCAACCCGGCCGGGAAGGTCGACAAGAAAACGATTCGCGCGCCCTACTGGGCCGGTCGGGCCCGTCAGATCGGGTAATTCCACCGCCCGCCGGCCGGCGTTCGCCCTGGCCCCGTGACCAGGACGAACGCCGGACCGATCGGCGCGAGACGAGGAAGAGCCCCTAAGCCATGGGAATGACGATGAGTTCTCAAAGCCGTACCGGCCATCCCGCCCCGGAGGCTCCCCTGGTGGACCCCGCCCATTTTCGCGAGGTCCTTTCACGCTTCGCGAGCGGGGTCGTCGTTGTGACGGCGGTCGCCGGGGACCAGCCGGCCGGCCTGACCTGCCAGTCGTTCACGTCGCTGTCCCTGCAGCCACCGCTGGTGCTGTTCTGCCCGGCCAAGTCGTCCACGTCCTGGCCCGCGGTGGCGGCGGCGGGAAACCTGTGCATCAACATTCTGAGCGAGGGGCAGGACGAGCTCAGCAACGGGTTCGCGCGCAGCGGCACGGACAAGTTCGCCGGCGTCGGCTGGACGCTGCTGCCCAACGGCGCGCCGGCGCTGGACAGCGCCGTCGCCCACATCGGTGCCCGGATCGCCACCGTCTACGACGGCGGTGACCACCACATCGTCACCTGCCACGTGGAGTCCCTCCAGACCCCCGGGGAGCGCGATCCGCTCCTCTACTACCGGAGCAGGTATCGGCGCATCCGGTCGCTGGACTAGCCTGGCCGGTCGTCATCGCAAGCCATCCGCGTCCAAAGGAGGACAAGGTGTCCGTACCGCATTACGGGTTGTTCATCGACGGAGAGTGGGTCGACTCCGCCGAGAAGTACGAGATTCGCAGTCCCGCGACGGACGAGCTGGTGGCGACGGTCGCCAAGGGCGGGACCGGCGACGTCGACCGGGCGGTCGCCGCCGCCAGGGCCGCGCACGAGGCGGGGCAGTGGCGGCGCACCCCGCCGCAGGAGCGCGCCGCGCTGCTGCACGCGGTCGCGGACAACCTGGAGAAGCGTCTCCAGGAGCTGGCGGCCCTGCAGACCCGGGAGAACGGCGCGACGATCCGCGTCACCGGGGCCCTGCACCTCGGCCTGTCCATCGCCCAGCTGCGCTATATCGCCGACCTCGCGACGACCTACGAGTTCGAGAAGAGCGGGCCGGAGATCGGGCCGCTCCCGGCCGTGGGCGTGCTGCGCCGCGAGCCGCTGGGCGTGGTGGCCGCGATCGTGCCGTGGAACATCCCGCTGCTGGTCATCGTCTGGAAGGTCGGCCCGGCGCTGGCCGCGGGCAACACCGTCGTGCTCAAGCCCGACGAGCACTCGCCGCTGGTGGCGCTCGAGCTGGTCAAGGAGTTCGAGGCCGCCGGCCTGCCCAAGGGCGTGCTGAACATCGTCACCGGCGACGGCGACCCGGTGGGCGCCCACCTCAGCGGCCACCCGGACGTCCGCAAGGTGGCCTTCACCGGCTCCACCGAGGTGGGCAAGAGCATCCTGGGCAAGTCCGCCGACACGGTCAAGCGGGTCACCCTCGAGCTCGGCGGCAAGGGGCCGAACATCGTCCTCGACGACGCGGACGTGCCGCTGGCCGTCGACGGGGCGCTGTTCGCGGCCCTGGCCAACAACGGGCAGGCCTGCGAGGCGGGAACCAGGCTGCTGGTGCCGAACAGCCTGAAGGAGCAGTTCCTCACCAGGCTGGTGGAGCGGGCGAAGACCCTCAAGCTCGGCAACCCGCTGGACCTCGCCACCGACGTCGGCCCGCTGATCAGCAAGCGGCAGCGGGACCGCGTCCTGGGCTACATCGAGTCCGCCCGGGCCGAGGGAGCCACCATCGCGCTCGGCGGCGGGGTGCCGCAGGGGCCGGAGTTCGCCGTCGGGAACTGGGTGGAGCCGACCATCGTCACGGACGTCACCAACGACCAGCGCATCGCCCGCGAAGAGGTCTTCGGCCCGGTGCTGACGGTGCTGACCTACGACTCCGTGGACGAGGCCGTCAAGATCGCCAACGACACGAACTACGGCCTGTCGGCCGGCGTGTGGGGGCGTGACGAGTCCCGGGCGCTGGAGGTGGCCCGGCAGCTGGAAGCCGGCATGGTCTACGTCAACGACTGGCACGTGATCAACCCGGCCTACCCGTTCGGTGGCTACAAGCAGAGCGGTCTGGGACGCGAGGGCGGCCCGAACGCGCTCGACGCCTACACCGAGCAGAAGTACATCACGGTCGACCGCAGCGGCGGGCTGGAGAACCGGGCGGCGTTCGCCCTGGTACTCGGGACGCCGCCCGCATAAGTGACGGGCCTGAAGGAACCAGCGCGGTGCCGGCGCCCCGTCGGCACCGCGCGCCGGTGCCGACGGCGGGCCCGGCCGGCGCAGGCCGGCACGCGTGACTGCCGTCGGCGGTGCCGGCGACATCCCAGGAAGGGAACCTGATCGTGTCAGCCGAGGCGTACATCTACGAGGCGGTTCGGACCCCTCGAGGAAAGGGAAAGAAAGGGGCGCTGCATGGCACGAAGCCGCTGGACCTCGTAGTAGGCCTCATCGACGAGGTCAAGCAGCGGCTTCCGCAGCTGGACCCGGCCTACGTCGACGACGTGGTCCTGGGGGTTGTCTCCCCGATCGGGGACCAGGGCGGTGACATCGCGAAGGCGGCGGCGATCGCCGCCGGCCTGCCGGACACGGTGGGCGGGATACAGGTCAACCGTTTCTGCGCCTCGGGCCTGGAAGCGACCAACATCGCGGCCCAGAAGGTACGCTCGGGCTGGGACCGGCTGGTCCTCGCCGGTGGCGTCGAGTCGATGTCGCGGGTGGGGATCCTCTCCGACGGCGGCCCGCTGTTCAACGACCCGGTCACGACCTACGACCACTACTTCGTCCCGCAGGGCATCGGCGCCGACCTGATCGCCACCATCGAGGGCTTCAGCCGCGAGGACGTGGACGCGTACGCCGTGCGCTCGCAGGAGCTCGCGGACACGGCCTGGCGCAACGGCTACTTCGCGCGCTCGGTGGTACCGGTCAGGGATGTCAACGGCGTCGTGATCCTCGACCACGACGAGCACCGCCGGCCCAGCTCGACGGTGGAGTCCCTCGGCGCGCTGAAGCCGTCCTTCGAGGGGCTCGGCCGCTCGGGCGGGTTCGACGCCGTCGCGCTGCAGAAGTACCACGAGGTCGAGAAGATCAACCACGTCCACACCGGGGGGAACTCCTCGGGCATCGTCGACGGCGCGTCGCTGTTGCTCATCGGCAGCGAGCAGGCGGGCCGGGACCTCGGCCTGACACCGCGCGGCAGGGTCGTCGCCACCGCGATCAGCGGCTCCGACCCGACCATCATGCTGACCGGGCCGAAGCCGGCGACGGAGAAGGTGCTTGCCACCGCCGGGCTGACCCTGGACGACATCGACATCTTCGAGCTCAACGAGGCCTTCGCGTCGGTGGTGCTCAAGTGGGTCAGGGATCTGAAGATCCCCGAGGAGAACGTGAACGTCAACGGCGGGGCGATCGCGATGGGGCACCCGCTCGGTGCCACCGGCGGGATGCTGGTCTCCACCGTGCTCGACGAGCTCGAGCGCAGGGAGCAGCGCCGAGGGCTCATCACGCTGTGCATCGGCGGCGGTATGGGCGTGGCCACGATCATCGAGCGCGTGTGATCATGTCGACGGATACGGGTGGACCGACTATGGCGTACACAGAAACCATCCAGTGGGCGCAGGACCCCGACGGCGTCGTCGTGCTGACCCTGGATGACCCGCAGGCTTCGGCGAACACCCTCAACCGGGACTTCGTCGAGTCGTTGCAGGCGGCCGTCGACAGGCTCGGGCGGGAGAAGGAGACGATCACCGGCGTCGTTCTCACGTCCGCGAAGAAGACCTTCTTCGCCGGCGGCAACCTCAACGAGCTCAAGGCGCTGCGCAAGGAGGACGCCGCGGAGTTCACGGCGCACCTCAACCGGATCAAGGGGCTGCTGCGCGCCCTGGAGACCTTCGACCGGCCGGTCGTGGCCGCCTTCAACGGCGCCGCCCTCGGCGGCGGCCTCGAGCTCGGGCTGGCCACCCACCACCGGATCGCCGCCGACGTCCCGGGCAACCAGATCGGCCTGCCCGAGGTCGGGCTCGGGCTGCTGCCCGGCTGCGGCGGGGTGGTACGGACCGTGCGCACCCTCGGCGTCGTCGACGCCCTGAACAAGGTGCTGCTGCCCGGCACCCGGTTCAGCCCGGCCGACGCCCTCGAGGCCGGCCTGGTCGACGAGGTCGTGGCGAGCATCCCCGAGCTGCTCCCCCGGGCCAAGGAATGGATCCAGAAGAACCCCGAGGCGCGTCAGCCGTGGGACGTCAAGGGCTTCCAGATCCCCGGTGGGGCGCCGGACTCCCCGTCGCTGGCGCCAGTCCTGCCCAGCCTGACGGCCAAGCTGCGCGCCCAGCTCGGCGGCTCGCCGCTGCAGGCGCCGCGGGCCATCGTCGCCGCCGCCGTGGAGGGCGCGCAGGTCGACGTCGACACGGCGTCGCTGATCGAGACCCGGTACCTGATCCACCTGGCCACCGGCCAGGTGGCCAAGAACCTGATCCAGGCGTTCTTCTTCGACACCCAGCACATCAAGGCCGGTGGCAGCCGGCCGGCCGGGTTCGACCGCTTCCAGGCGCGCAAGGTCGGTGTCCTCGGGGCCGGGATGATGGGCGCGGGCATCGCCTACGCGGCGGCGAAGGCCGGGATCGAGGTGGTCCTCAAGGACGTCAGCCTCGCCGCCGCCGAGCGTGGCAAGGCCGGTGTGGAGAAGACCCTCTCCAGGGCGGTGGCCAAGGGGAAGACCTCGCAGGAGCAGGCGGACGCGGTACTCGGCCGCATCCTGCCGACGGAGGACCCGGCCGACTTCGCCGGGGTCGACTTCGTCGTCGAGGCGGTCTTCGAGAGCGCCGAGCTCAAGCACAAGGTCTTCGGCGAGATCGAGGAGATCGTCGACCCGGACGCGGTCCTCGGGTCGAACACCTCGACCCTGCCGATCACCCTGCTGGCGCAGGGGGTCCAGCGGCCGGAGGACTTCATCGGCATCCACTTCTTCTCGCCGGTCGACCGGATGGCCCTGGTCGAGATCATCAAGGGTGAGCGCACCTCGGAGCGCACCCTGGCCAGGGTCTTCGACTTCGTGCAGCAGATCCGCAAGACGCCCATCGTCGTCAACGACAGCCGTGGGTTCTTCACCAGCCGGGTCATCATCGCCTTCCTCAACGAGGCGGTCGCGGCCGTCGGTGACGGCATCGCGCCCGCCAGCATCGAGCAGGCCGCGTTGCAGGCCGGCTATCCCGCCGGCGCGCTGCAGCTCATCGACGAGCTCACGCTGACCCTGCCGAGGAAGATCCGCCAGGAGGCCAGGGCCGCGGTCGAGGCCGCCGGCGGGGTCTGGAAGGAGCACGCGGCGGAGGCGGTCATCGACCGGCTGATCGACGAGTTCGGGCGGCCGGGCCGTTCCGGCGGCGCCGGTTTCTACGAATACGACGGCTCCGGCCGCCGGCAGGGACTGTGGCCGGGCCTTCATGAGGCGTTCCGGGTGCCGGGCCGCGCGATCCCGTTCGAGGATCTCAAGGAGCGGCTGCTGTTCGCCGAGACGCTGGAGGCCGTCCGCGCGCGGGACGAGGGTGTCATCACCTCGATACCCGATGCCAACATCGGCTCGTTGTTCGGCATCGGTTTCCCCTCGTGGACCGGTGGGGTGTTCCAGTACATCAACCAGTACAAGGGCGGGACAGCCGGGTTCGTGGCGCGGGCGAACGAGCTGGCCGAGCGTTACGGCGAGCGGTTCACCCCGCCGGAGTCCCTGGTACGGGCGGCGGCCGCGGGCGCGTCGTACGAATAGGGGAGACCGGCAGCGTAGAAGAAGACCGCTGTACGTGTGACAGCGCCGTCATGCGTACAGCAGGACGCCGTGCCGCCGGGCAGTACGGCGGCACATGTCCGTGATGTTTTTCGTGCCGCAGCCTGTGTCGCGCGGCTGGAAGCCTTTGAGGGAAGCCTTCGAGGGAAGCCTCTGCGGGAAGCCTTTGAGGGGAAACGAAGCCAGGATGGAAGGAGTGGATGTCGGTGTCCGTGGGGCTGAGCATCAGGCCGGATGCAGTCGATGACGGCCGGCTGCCTGATGGTGACCAGGTGGGGCAGCCTGGTCCGCGGGAGCAGGGGAGGGCGCGTAAGCGCTCGTTCAGCGCCGATTACAAACTGGCGATCCTGGCGGAGTACGAGGCGGCGACATCACCGGGTGCGAAGGGCGCCATTCTGCGCCGGGAGCAGCTCTACGCCGCGCACATCGCGGTGTGGCGCCGGGCCCGGGACGCCGGTGCGCTGGCGGAGCTGTCCCGGCCGATCGGCCGGCCGCCGGCGGATGTCCGGGACACCGAGCTGGCCGAACTGCGGGCGAAGAACGGGCGACTGGAGAAGGAGCTGGCGAAGGCCCGGCTCGTGATCGACGTCCAGGGAAAACTGCACGCGCTCTTGGCGACGTTGTCCAGGAGCGCGCCCAGCGACGTCGGTACACCGGCCTTCTCACAGAAGCAGAACGGCTGATAGCGGACGCAATGGCCGTGCTGGTGCCGCAGATCGGTGTGACAGCGGCCTGTGTCGCGGTCGGCCGCTCCCGGTCCACGTACTATCGGCGTTACCGGGAAAGCTCGTGCCCGTCACAACATCTGCCCGGGGAAGGCTGGCGAGTGGCGGCGGCCGACGAGTCCGTGACCCAGGGGATATGACCACGCTGCTCCTGGCCACGAGCTGACGAACAATCCTTGGAGACGGTGTGGACTTCGGTGAGGACGCGGAGCTGCGGGCTCTGCGGGAGACGGTCGCGGCGATCTCCAAACCGTTCGGTGGCACCTACTACACCGAGCGTTCGCAGGCCAGAAAGCCGACCAGTGAGATATGGGCGGCGCTTGCCGAAGCGGGCTTCATAGGCGTGAACCTCCCCGAGGAGTACGGCGGCGGGGGCGGCGGCATCGTGGAGCTCGCCGCCGTCTGCGAGGAGAGCGCGGCGGCGGGCTGCCCGCTGCTGCTCCTGCTCGTCTCGTCGGCGATCTCCGGCGAGGTGATCGCCCGTTTCGGCAGCGCCGGCCAGAAGGAGCGCTGGCTGCCGGGCCTGTCCTCGGGCGCACACAAGATCGTCTTTGCCATCACCGAGCCCGACGCGGGCTCGAACACCCACCGGATCTCGACCCGGGCCGTCCGGGATGGCGACGACTGGCTCCTCACCGGCCAGAAGTACTACATTTCCGGTTTTGACGACGCCGCCGCCGTACTGGTGGTGGCCCGTACCGGCACCGACGAGGCCAGCGGCCGGGCCCGCCTGTCGCTGTTCGTCGTGCCGACCGGTACTCCCGGTCTGACCGCCCACCCGCTGCCGGTTGCCGCGCAGGTTCCCGAGCGGCAGTTCACCCTCTTCTTCGACAACGCCCGGGTTGCCTCCGAGGCGCTTGTCGGCGACGAGGGGGACGGGTTCCGGCAGGTCTTCCACGGCCTGAACCCGGAGCGGATCACCGGCGCCGCGCTGTGCGTGGGAATCGCCCGGTACGCGCTGGGCAGGGCCGTCGACTACGCGCGCAACCGGCAGGTGTGGGACCAGCCGATCGGTACCTACCAGGGGATCTCGCATCCGCTGGCGAAAGCGAAGATCGAAACCGATCTCGCCGCACTGATGACCCGCAAGGCCGCCTGGGCGCACGACCAGGGCCTGCCTGCGGGAGAACCGTCGAACATAGCGAAGTACGCCGCCGCGGAGGCCGCGCTCGCCGCGGTGGACCAGGCTATTCAGACCCATGGTGGTAACGGCATGTCCGTCGAGTACGGTCTGGTGCCGCTGTGGGGGCTGGCCCGAATTCTGCGCATCGCGCCGGTCAACCGGGAAATGATTCTCAATTACGTCGCGCAGCACAGCCTCGGCCTTCCTCGGTCGTACTGAGGGGATGTACATGACGATCGTCGCCACCCACCCCAGGGCAGTCGAAGGCACCCCATTGCGGTCCCGCCTCGACACCGCCTCGGAGCTGTACCGCACCAACCGTGCGGCCCAGCTGAAGTTTCTGGCCGAGCTCGACGACCAGTTGGATCTCGCGCGGGCAGGCGGTGGAGAACGTTACCGGCAGCGGCACCACGACAGGGGCCGGCTGCTGGTACGTGAGCGGATCGAGCTGTTGCTCGACCGCGACGCCCCGTTCCTGGAACTGTCCACACTCGCCGCCTGGGGCAGTGAGTTCGCTGTCGGGGCAAGCGTCGTCACCGGCATCGGAGTGGTCTCCGGTGTCGAGGTCGTGATCCTCGGACATGATCCGACCGTGCGCGGCGGCGCGATGAACCCCTACTCGTTGAAGAAGACGCTGCGCGCGCTCGAGATCGCCCGGCGCAACCGGCTGCCGGTGGTGAACCTCGTCGAGTCCGGCGGCGCCGACCTGCCGAACCAGGCCGACCTGTTCGTCCAGGCCGGGAAGATCTTCCACGACCTGTCCGAGCTCTCGGCGCTGGGCATTCCGACCATC
The DNA here is from genome assembly GCF_920664355.1 of Protofrankia sp. CiP1_Cm_nod2. NCBI lineage: Bacteria > Bacillati > Actinomycetota > Actinomycetes > Frankiales > Frankiaceae > Protofrankia > Protofrankia sp. CiP1_Cm_nod2. The sequence continues at coordinate 16,147 of NZ_CAKKTL010000037.1, read as the reverse complement.
GCGCTCGTCTTCGGCAACTCCACCGCGGGCGGTGCGTACGTACCGGGCATGTGTGACTACACCGTGCTCGTGGACCAGCAGGCCAAGGTGTTCCTCGGCGGCCCCCCGCTGGTGAAGATGGCCACCGGCGAGGAGTCGAACGACGAGGACCTCGGCGGTGCCGCGATGCACGCCCGGGTCTCCGGGCTCGCCGACCACTTCGCCGTCGACGAGCAGGACGCGATCCGCATCGGCCGGCGCATCCTCTCCGAGATCAACTGGCGGAAGCTCGGCCCCGGCCCGAGCCTGCCGGCCGACCCGCCCCTCTACGACCCCGAGGAACTGCTCGGGATCGCGCCGTCGGACTTCCGTGTCCCCTTCGACCCACGCGAGGTGCTCGCCCGGGTCGTCGACGGCTCCCGTTTCGGTGAGTACAAGCCGGACTACGGCACGAGCATCGTGACCGGCTGGGCCTCCATCCACGGCTTCCCGGTCGGGGTGCTGGCCAATGCCAACGGCGTGCTGTTCAGCGAGGAGGCCAAGAAGGCCTCGGAGTTCATCCTGCTGGCCAACCAGGCCGACACGCCGCTGGTGTTCCTGCAGAACACCACCGGCTACATGGTCGGCGCGGCCTACGAGCAGGGCGGCATCATCAAGGACGGCGCCAAGATGATCAACGCCGTCACCAACAGCCGCGTACCGCACCTGACCGTCAACATGGCCGCCTCGTTCGGCGCCGGCAACTACGGCATGTCCGGCCGGGCGTACGACCCGCGGCTGATGTTCGCCTGGGTGGGCGCCAAGTGCGCCGTCATGGGCGCCGCCCAGCTCGCCGGCGTGCTGTCGATCGTCGGCAAGGCCGCGGCCGCCGCGGCCGGCCGGCCGTTCGACCAGGAGGCCGACGACCGGCGCCGCGAGGAGATCGAAGGCCAGATCAGCGCCGAGTCACACTCGTTCTTCATGAGTGGCAAGCTCTACGACGACGGTGTCCTCGACCCCCGTGACACCCGCACCGTGCTCGGTATCGCCCTGTCCGCCGCTCATTCGGGCCCGATCGAGGGGCGCCGCGGCTACGGCGTCTTCAGGATGTGAGTGTTGTGGTCACCAAACTGCTGATTGCCAACCGCGGTGAGATCGCCTCGAGGATCATCCGCACCGCCCACGAGCTGGACATCGCCACGGTCGCGGTCTTCTCCGACCCGGACGCCGACGCCCCGTTCGCCCGCGAGGCCGACGAGGCGGTCCGGCTGCCCGGCGCGACCCCGACCGAGACGTACCTGCGCGGCGACCTGGTGATCGCCGCCGCCCAGCGCACCGGGGCCGACGCGATCCACCCCGGCTACGGCTTCCTGTCGGAGAACGCCGACTTCGCCCGGGCCTGCGCCGCCGCCGGCATCACCTTCATCGGGCCGCCCCCGGACGCCATCGACGCGATGGGGTCGAAGACCAGGGCGAAGGAGCTGATGGACAAGGCCGGCGTGCCCGTCCTGCCCGGCCTGGTCATCGACTCCGACCTGCTCGCCGACGGCGGCCAGCTCGCCCAGGCCGCCGCGGACCTGGCGTTCCCGCTGCTGGTCAAGGCCGCCTACGGCGGTGGCGGGCGCGGCATGCGCATCGTCCGCCAGGTCGACGAGCTCGCGGAGGCGGTCGCCGGCGCGCAGCGCGAGGCGGCCTCGGCGTTCGGCAACGCGACGGTGTTCCTGGAGCACTACGTCGAGCGCCCCCGGCACATCGAGGTGCAGATCTTCGCCGACCAGCACGGCAACGCGGTGCACCTGTTCGAGCGGGAGTGCTCCATCCAGCGCCGCTACCAGAAGATCATCGAGGAGGCGCCCTCGGTCGCCGTCGACGACGAGCTGCGCGAGCGCCTCGGCTCGGCCGCGGTCGCCGCCGCGAACGCGATCGGCTACGTCGGCGCCGGGACGGTGGAGTTCGTCCTCGACCAGCAGGGGCAGTTCTTCTTCCTCGAGGTGAACACCCGGCTGCAGGTCGAGCACCCGGTCACCGAGGAGATCACCGGCCTCGACCTGGTCCGCGCCCAGCTGCTGGTCGCCGAGGGCGCGCCCCTGCCCGACGAGCTGCGCCAGGCGCGCATCAACGGGCACGCCATCGAGGTCCGGCTGTACGCCGAGGACGTCCCGGCCGGCTTCCTGCCGGCGACCGGGACGGTGCACCGCTTCGAGGTGCCGGCGCTCACGGGCATCCGCGTCGACAGCGGGATCACCGACGGGTCGGTGATCGGCGTGCACTACGACCCGATGCTCGCCAAGATCATCGCCTATGGCCCGACCCGGGCGGACGCCATCCGCCGCCTCGGCCGGGCCCTCGCCCGCACCCGGGTGGACGGCGTGACCACCAACCGTGAGCTGCTGGTGGGCATCCTGCGGGAGGAGGAGTTCCGCGCCGGCGCCATCGACACCGGGTACCTCAACCGCCACGACCCGGTGGCGCTGAGCACCCCGCCCCTGCCCGACGACGTCCTCGCGACCCATCTGCTGGCGGCCGCCCTCACCGCCGCCACCCGGCGCCGGGCGAACGCGGTGCTGCCGACCCTGCCGCCGGGGTGGCGCAACGTCCCGACCGAGCCCCAGCGCACCGTGCTGGAGGTGGCCGGCAAGGCGATCGAGGTCCGCTACCGCCAGTACGGCGACCGGGTCAAGGCCAGCGTGGACGGCCGCCCGCTGGAGGCGCTGGTCCACCGCGTCGACACCGGCCTGGTCGACATCACCGTCGACGATGTCCGCGCGACCGTGTACGTGACCCGTGACGGGGCGGTCTTCCACCTCGACGGCCGCGGCGCCTCGACCGTGGCGCGGGAGGTTCCGCGGTTCGTCGAGCCGGGCGCGAACGTCGCCCCGGGCTCGCTGGTCGCGCCCATGCCGGGCACGGTCGTCCGCGTCGTCGTGGAGGAGGGCGCGACCGTCACCACCGGTGACGTGGTGCTGGTCCTGGAAGCGATGAAGATGGAGCACACGGTGACCGCGCCCCAGGACGGCGTCGTGGTGGAGATCAACGCGCGCCAGGGCCAGACCGTCGACGGCGGCCATGTCCTGGCCGTGCTCGCCGCCGACGGTGAGCAGCCATGACGGCACCCGTCACCCACGCCCCGGACGGGCCGGTGGCCTGGCGGCGCCCGCCGGCCCGGAGCGGGCGCTGATGGCCGCCGACATCGGCCCGCTGCTGGCCGACCTGGCAGCCGAGACCGAGGAACTGACGGCTCTGCTGCGCGGCCTTGACGAGCCCGGCTGGCGCACGCCGACACCGGCCGCCGGCTGGGACATCAAGGACCAGGTCAGCCACCTGGCGTACTTCGACGACGTGACAGTGCTCGCCGCGACCGACCCGGACCGCTTCGACGCCGAGGCGAAGAAGCTGACCGATCTCGGTGACGACTTCGCCGCGCACGTCGCCCGGTGGTACCGGGACCGTTCCGGCGGTGAGCTGCTCACCTGGTTCGAGCAGGCGCGCGGCGCCCTGCTGGACACGCTGGGGGCGGTCGAGCCCGGGACGAAGCTGCGCTGGTTCGGCCCGCCGATGAGCGCCCCGAGCTCCGCCACCGCCCGGCTGATGGAGACCTGGGCGCACGGGCAGGACGTCGCCGACGCCCTGGGGGCGCGGCGCGAGCCGACCGCCCGGCTGCGCCACATCGCGCACCTCGGCGTCGCCACGATCCGCTGGAGCTTCGCCGTGCGGCAGCTGCCCCCGCCCGACAGCCCGGTCCGGGTCAGCCTCACCGCCCCCGACGGCTCGCTCTGGCAGTGGGGGCCGCCGGAGGCGGCCGATGTCATCACCGGCCCGGCGCTCGACTTCTGCCTGCTGGTCACCCAGCGCCGCCACCACGCGGACCTCGGCCTGCGGGCCACCGGGGCCACCGCGGCCCGCTTCCTCGAGATCGCCCAGGTCTTCGCCGGGCCGCCGGGCCCCGGGCGTCCCCGCGGCGGGGAGAAGCCGTGACCGCGGCCCCCCTCATCGGTCCGGCTCTCTCGCCGGCCCTCTCGTCGGCCCCCGCGTCGACCTTGCAGGAAGGATGGTGCCGCACGTGACCACACCGGCTGTACCGGCCACGCCGGCCACGCCGGGCGCACCGCGGCGTCCGGTGCGCATCGCCAACTGCTCGGGTTTCTACGGGGACCGTATCGACGCCGCGAAGCAGATGGTCGACGGCGGCCCGATCGACGTGCTGACCGGCGACTACCTCGCCGAGCTGACGATGCTGATCCTGTGGAAGGCCCGGCGCCGTGACCCCGGGGCCGGGTACGCCCGCACCTTCCTCACCCAGCTCGAGCAGGTGCTCGCCACCAGCCTGGAGCGCGGCATCAGGATCGTCGCCAACGCCGGCGGCCTCAACCCCCAGGGGCTGGCCGAGAAGGTGGCCGAGCTCGCCGCGCGCCTCGGCCTGTCCCCCCGCGTCGCCTACGTCACCGGTGACGATCTCGTGGGCCGCATCGACGAGCTGCAGGCGGCCGGCGAGCCGTTCGTCAACATAGACACCGGGCGCAAGCTCGCCGAGCTGGGTGTGCAGCCGGTGACCGCCAACGCCTACCTCGGCGGCTGGGGCATCGCCGCCGCGCTGGAGGCGGGCGCCGACATCGTCGTGACACCCCGGGTGACCGACGCGTCCCTCGTGGTCGGCCCCGCGGCCTGGTGGCACGGCTGGGAACGCACCGACTGGGACCAGCTCGCCGGAGCGGTCGCGGCCGGCCATGTGATCGAGTGCGGCCCGCAGGCCTGCGGCGGCAACTACGCGTTCCTGTCGGAGGTCACCGACCGGCGCTACCCGGGGTTCCCCATCGCGGAGGTGGCCGCCGACGGCAGCAGCGTCATCACCAAGCACGCCGACACCGGCGGCCTGGTCTCGGTCGGCACGGTCACGGCCCAGCTGCTCTACGAGATCGCCGGCCCCGCGTACGCCAACCCCGACGTCGTCGCCCACTTCGACACCGCCGAGCTGACGCAGCAGGGCCCGGACCGGGTGCTGCTGAGCGGCACCCGCGGCAGCGCCCCGTCGGACAAGCTGAAGGTCGCCGTGAACTACCTCGGCGGCTACCGCAACACGATGACCCTGGTCATCACCGGTCTCGACATCGAGGAGAAGGCCGCCTGGGCCCGCCAGGAGCTGTTCGACATCCTCGGCGGCGAGGACTCCTTCGACGCCGTCGACGTGCGGCTGCTGCGTTTCGACCACGACAACGCCGAGACCAACGCGCTGGCGGCCGCGCACCTGCAGGTCACGGTCAAGGACCGGGACCCGGCACGCGTCGGGCGCTCCTTCTCGAACGCGACCATGGCCCTCCCGCTGGGGGGCTACGCCGGCTTCCACACCACGACACCGCCCACCGGCGAGAGCGCGTACGGCGTCTACTGGCCCGCGCTCGTCTCCCGGGATGTCGTCACCCAGCGTGTCGTGCTCGATGACGGCTCCGAGCTCGTCATCGAGCACAGCCCGTCGGCGCCGCAGCCCCCGGCCGCGCAGGAGGAGCCGGTGGGCGCGACAGCCACCCCCGCGGCGGGCACGGGCGGACGGGTGCGGGTCCCGCTCGGGCGGCTGGCCGGCGCCCGCTCCGGGGACAAGGGCGGCAACGCGAACGTGGGCATCTGGGCCCGGGACGACGCCACCTACGCCTGGCTCGCCGCCGAGCTGACCACACGGAAGTTCGTCGAGCTGGTCCCGGAGGCCGCCGGCCTTCAGGTGCACAGGTACGAGCTGGCGAACCTGCGCGCGCTCAACTTCGTCGTCGTCGGGCTGCTGGGGGAGGGGGTCGCCTCGGCGACCCGCCCCGACCCGCAGGCGAAGGGCTTCGGCGAGTACGTACGTTCTCGCCACATCGACGTACCCGCCGAGCTCGTCCGGTAGGAACGATCCCCGCCGGCGGAAGCCCGGCGGGAACGCGGCGGGGACACGCGACGCCTGGTTCGTCGCGGTGGTCCCCGCCGTACCGGTTGGGCCGGGGCCGGCCCGCCTCGCACCGCGGAGGCGGGCCGGTGGCGCGCCGGGTCGCGCGTGCGGCACCTGCGGCGCGCCGGCGCGGGAACCGGTACAGGGTGTCGCGGACGGCCCCGGCATGCTCTTCCGGCGTGCCGGGGCCGCCCCTTCGTGATCATCGAGTGGCCGCCGCTCCTTCGGCCGCCACTCCCTGGACGTCCGCTCCCTGAGCGCCCGCTTCTTTGACGCTGGTCCTTCGGTGTCGCCGGGCGCGCCCGCGAGGATCTCGACCGTGCCGGTGGCATGTCGCCAGGCGGGCGGCGATGTCTCCCGGCGCCGGCCTGTTTCCGGCGCCTGTTCCGGCCTGCCCTTCCGACGGCCGGCCTGTTCCCGCCCGCTGCTCGTTCCGGCAGGACGATGAGCGGTGACGGCTACGGACCGTCCCGAAGACAGGTGCGGTAGGTGGCAGCCGGGGGCGGCTGGCAGCGCCTGCCGTGGGCCGGTTGGGTACGGGATTCGCCGTGGTGCTGAAATAGCGTCGCAGGTGGGGTTTCGCCTGTATCCGGAACGTGGCCGAGGCCTGACCGGGACTGATGACCGGGACCGATGACCGGGGCTGATCGCACGGCTGGGCCGCAAACGATCGTCAGCGGTCTCCGTCGCTCTCCCGGCGGCCGGGCGCCCGTCCAGGCACCAGCAGAGAAGAACAGGCACCAGCAGAGAAGAACAGGCACCAGCAGAGAAGAACAGGCACCAGCAGAGAAGAACGGGCAGCCGAAGTCGGGGGCCGGCGAAGGAGACGCAGAGCTGTGACCGTTGCCGCGAAGGCCGATACGGCGTCAGCGGTGACTCGGAGTGATTCCTTTTGCGACGGGGAGTGGCCGAGTGGGCGACGCGCCACGCTGACCGCGGTGCCGGCACCGGAGCACCGGGGCGGCCCGCCGGCGTGGGGCCCGTCGGCGTGGGCCCGTCGGCGTGGGGCCTGTGGTGACGGCCGCCGGCGCGATCCCAGCGGTGCAGGCCGGGCGCGCCGACATGTTGATCAATACTTGCGTTCCGGTCGACCAGTTGGCCCGCTGTCATCACATCCGCCCGCGGGTCATCGTCGGCTCCCTCGACGCGTCACCGGTACGGCCACCGCGGAGACGGCCGGCCGTGGCTGGCCGCGCCGCTGGTGGGGCCGGCCGCCGTCCCGGCCGGGGCGGTCCTCGCGATCCCGGCGATCCGGCTCACCGGGCTCTACCCGGCGCTGGGGGCCGCCGGCCCCGGCGTCTTCCCGCCGCTCGACGAGGTCTCCGTGCGGTGAGGCTTTTTTCGCGATGGTCCGCCGGCATGACGGCCGGAACACCAGAAGGAGAAGGATGAACGGGAAAGGACGCGGCGCCGCGTTGTGGGTGTTACTGACCGCTGCGATGCTGGTGGTAGCTGCCTGTGGCTCCTCGGACTCCAGTTCGGGGACGGACGCGGAGGCGTCGTCGGGCAGGCCGGTCGTCCTTGGTGCGATCTGTAGTTGTTCGGGTGCGCAGTCGGCCGCCCTCGGCCGGCTCAAGGACGTTTTCGACACCTGGGCCAAATCCGTCAACACGCGGGGCGGCGTCAACGGCAGCCCGGTAAGATTGATCATAGAGGATGACGGCGGTGACCCGACGAGGTCGTTGCGGGCCGTCCGGAAACTGGTCGAGCAGGACAAGGTCGTGGCCATCATCGGCGACAGCAGCCTGGTCGGCACGACCTGGGCCGACTACGTGACCGAGAAGGACATCCCGGTCGTCGGCGGGCTCTCCGTCGAGTCGCCCTTCCTGACCCACGCGGACTTCTTCGTAACGGGCGCGCCGCTCCCGGTGACCACCGTGGGTATCTGGGAGGCGGCGAAGGCGGCGGGCAAGAAGAAGGTCGGCCTGCTGTACTGCTCCGAGTCGGCGGTCTGCGCCCAGCTCGAGGGCCTGGGCAGGGCCGCTTCCGCCCTCGTCGGCGGCGTCGGGATCGCCACCGGGAAGATCTCGGCGGCCGCGCCCGACTACACCGCGGCCTGCCTGGCGCTGAGGGACGAGGGCGTGGACGCGCTGTTCGTGGCGCACAGCTCCGAGGTCGTGCCGCGGGTCGTGGACTCGTGCGCCCAGCAGGGATTCACCCCGGCCGTGATCGGCCAGACCCCGGCCCTCGGGCCGTCCTGGCTCGGGCACAGGGGTTTTGACGGGGCTCTCCTGGTGTCCCCGACCGTCCTTTACACCGACGGGTCCGTGCCGGCGGTGAAGGAGTTCCTCGACGCGCTGGACACGTACTACCCGGACCTGCGTAAAAGCCGGCAGTTCACCTATGACACGATCTACCCGTGGGCCGGTGGCAAACTGTTCGAAGCGGCGGCGAGGGCGGGTAACATCGGGCCCGACTCGACACCGGCCGACGTCAAGAAGGGCCTGTACGCGCTGAAGGGCGAGACGTTGGGCGGCATCATCCCACCGACAACATTCACGGAGGGCCAGCCCGTTTTCCCCACCTGCTATTTCCAGGCGGCTATTCGGGGGGGCCGGGCCGTCAGCCTCGGCAAGGGCGCGACGAAATGCCTGACCGAAGCCCAGGCCCTGCGGCTGGCCCAGGCCCTGAGAAGTTAGCCGCGACGGCCGGCGGCGGTGTACGGCGAGGCCTGCCCCGCGCCGGCACCGGCCCCGCGATCCCCGCGATGATGCCTGTCGCGTGCCGCCGCTCTTGTGCCGCCGCCGGCACCGCATGATTTTCTTGCTGCTCCTTTCCACCGGAACGGGACATCGGAATGACAGTGACCAGAAGGTGCCGCCGCCTACATCTCATCACCCTGGTTCTCGTATTGGGAACCCTGGGCGGGCTGCTGGCCGGATGCGGTGGCAGCGATGTCGCCAGGCAGCCCGTCCGGTCGTCCTGCACGACGCCGGGAGTAACCGATACCGAGGTCAGAGCCGGTCTGGTGTTCAGCGCGTCCGGGCCGGGGGCGTCCCTGCTGCGCGGGTTCCGGTCCGGTATCGACGCCCGTCTCGGAGTGGTCAATGCCGAGGGCGGTGTCAACGGCCGGAAGATTGTCTACTCCTGGCGGGACGACGCCACCGATCCCGCGTTGAACCTGGTCGGTTCCCGCGACCTCGTCGAGGACGAAGGGGCCTTCGGAATCATTCAGGGGCCGCATGCGGCATCCGGTTCCGCGCCCTATCTGAGCGAGCGGGGGATCCCGGTTGTCGGATCCGCCGGCGAGACCGTCTGGGCAAATTACAAGAACATGTTCTCCTGGCACTACTACACCTCCGAAAAAGGTTCCTCCAGCGGCTGGGGGGACTTCGTCCGCAGCCGGGGCGGCACCCGTGCCGTCCTGATGGGCATAGCGTCGGGCGATGCCGGCAAGAAGTTCCACCGGCAGCTCGCCCAGAGCCTGAACGCCGCCGGTGTCAACACCGACATGACCTTCGAGGTGACGGCCAGCACCACCAGCTTCGAGGCGCTGGCCCGGCAGATGAAGGCGGCGCAGATCGACACCATCGCCGGGGTTGTCTTCCCGAACGTTCTGGTCAAGCTCCTCCCGGCGGCCCGGGCCGCCGGGGTCGACCTCAGGGCGGTGCTCATCCCGGTCGGCTACGACCCGACGCTGCTGCAACAGGTCGGTCCGGCGCTGTCCGGGGTCGTCACCTACATCGACTTCGTCCCGTTCGAGCTGGACACCGAGGCGTACCGGCGGCTGTTCGACGCGGTGACCGCCTACGCCCCGGAGAACCAGGCGCCGGCGCAGGAGAGCACCGTTTTCGGCTGGCTGTCCGCCGACATGTTCATCCGCGGGCTACAGGCGGCCGGGCCCTGCCCGACCCGCCAGTCGTTCATCGACGGCCTGCGCAAGGTCCACGACTACGACGGTGGCGGCCTGCTCCTGCAGAAAGTCGACTTCGCCACCAACTCCGGACGGCTGGGTGACTGCTACGCCTTCGTCCAGGTCAGCGACGACGGCAGCAGGTTCCTGCCGCTGCCACCCACCCCGCGCTGCGGCCGCACGCTCCCCTGAGCGGGCGGTCACGGATCACCGCTGGCCGCTCCCGCGTGAACGGGCCGGGCCGGCCCGCGGTGCGGTGCCGGCGGTGGCGGTGGCGGCCGGCCGGACGGACGGACGGACGGAACCACCGTCCGGCCGTCACCGTCCGGCCACCGCCGGCCGGGCCGTCATCCCGCCCCGTGCGGCGGCGGCCCGCGCGCCCGGCAGGTGCACGTACGGTCATGGCCCGCGTCTCCTGCGGCATCAGGCCAGCTCAGGCCAGCCCTGTACGGCCGCGCCGCGGCACGGCAGCCGGCGGCCCGTCATCCTGTCCCGCGCCGTTCTGGGTCGCCGCCCGGTGACTCGCCAGGCCGGCGACAGGCCAAATTTTGGTAACCATATAACTACATATTGAATACTCCTACACTGGCCTGTGCTCAACATCACACTTGGGACAAGAGACGGGTCACCATGTCATTGGTCAGCAGACGTTGGCACTTACGTTTCACCGCCCTGGTCATCACATCGAGCTGCCTGGGTGGTCTGGTGGTCGCGTGCGGGGGTGGGGACAGCAGCCGATCCGTGCAGGCGGAGAGCTGTACGGCGCCGGGGGTGACCAGCACCGAGGTCAAAGCCGGCCTGCTGTACAGCAGTTCCGGGCCCGGGGCGTCCCCGGCGCACGGATTCCGTTCCGGCGTTCAGGCCCGTTTCGAACTGGCCAACGCCGAAGGGGGCGTCAACGGCCGGAAGCTCACCTACGTCTGGCGGGACGACGCGACGGATCCCACGCTGAACCTGGTCGGGGCCCGTCAGCTCGTCGAGGACGAGAAGGTCTTCGGCATCATGCAGGGACTGCAGGTGGCGGGTGGCTCCGCACAGTATCTCGGCGACCAGGGGATCCCGGTCACCGGGTTCGCCGGCGAGACGGTCTGGGCGCAGCACCAGAACATGTTCTCGTGGCACTACTACACGGTCGAGAAGGGGTCGTCCACGGTCTGGGGGGATTTCGCCAGCAGCCGTGGTGGCACCCGCGCCGCCATGGTGGACATGGCCCTGAGCGACTCGACCCGGAAATACCACCAGCAGGTCGTCGAGAGCCTGCGGCGCACCGGCGTCAGCGTTGACATGGAATACGAGGTGACCGCCAGCACGACCAGCTTCGAGACGCTGGCCCGGCAGATGAAGGCGGCACGTATCGACACGATCGCCGGCGCGCTCTTCCCGGACGTCCTGGCGAAGCTGATCCCGGCGGTGCGGGCCGCCGGTGTCGACCTCAAGACCGTGCTCGTTCCGGCCGGTTACGACCAGACACTGCTGCGGCAGCTGGGCCCGACGCTGGCCGGGGTCGTCGTGTACGTCAGCTTCGTCCCGTTCGAGCAGAACGCGCAGGCCTACACGCGGATGCTCAGCGCGATGTCCACCTACGCGCCGGAGAACCAGAGCCCGACGCAGGAGGGCGCTGTCTTCGGCTGGCTGTCCGCCGACATGTTCGTCCGCGGACTGCGGGAGGCCGGGCCCTGCCCGACCCAGCAGTCGTTCATCGGCGGCCTGCGCAAGGTCCACGACTACAGCGCTGACGGCCTGCTGCCCCGGCCCATCGACCTCACCACCAACTTCGAGCAGCTCGGCGACTGCTTCACCTTCGTCCAGGTCAGTGACGACGGCAGCCGGTTCGTGCCGCTGGAGCCCAGCCCGCGTTGCGGCAAGCCCATCACCTGACGTGACAGCCGCGGGCTGCTGACCGCCTTCCCGGAGCGTCGGGCCAGGCCGTCGGACACGGCCTAGGCCTGGTCCGCCGCCTGGACCGCCACGCCGGAGGCGAGCAGCGCGTCCACGCCGCGCACACCCCAGTCGGTCAGCGCCTGCCGGGTGTGCGCGCCGGGCAGCGCGGGCGGGCCCGGGGGAGCGGCGGGCGTCCGGCTGAAACGGGGTGCGGGAGCGGGCTGCCGCACCCCGTCCACCTCGACGAACGTGCCGCGGGCCGCCAGGTGCGGGTGGTCCGCGGCCTCCGTCAGGCTCAGCACGGGGGCGACACAGGCGTCGGTGCCCTCGAAGACCTTCGCCCACTCGTCCCGGGTGCGCCGGGCGAACGCGGCGGCGATCCGCTCCCGCAGCGCGGGCCAGGCGGCGGGGTCCGCGCGCTCCGCCTCGTCGGGCTCCAGGCCGAGCAGCGTCATGAACCGCGCGTAGAACTTCGGCTCCAGCGGCCCGACGGCGACCCAGCTGTCATCGGCGGTCCGGTGGACGTCGTACCAGGGACGCCCGGTGTCGAGCAGGTTGACGCCCCGCTCGTCGCGCCACTGCCCGGCGGCGATCAGACCGTGCACGAAGGTGGTCAGGGATGCCGCGCCGTCGACGATGGCGGCGTCGACCACCTGGCCGCGGCCGGAGCGGGCGGCCTCGAAGACCGCGGCGAGCACGCCGACGACCAGGTACAGGGAGCCGCCCCCGAAGTCGCCGAGGAAGTTGACCGGCACGGCCGGGCCCTCACCCTGGCGGCCCAGCGCGTGCAGCGCACCGGTGATCGCGATGTAGCCGATGTCGTGCCCGGCGGTGGGGGCCAGCGGGCCGTCCTGGCCCCAGCCGGTCATCCGGCCGTAGACGAGACGGGGGTTGCGGGCCCAGCAGTCCCGCGGGCCGACCCCGAGACGCTCGGCGACCCCCGGCCGGTAGCCCTCGATCAGCACGTCCGCCCGCTCGGCCAGGTCCAGCACCGCCCGCACCCCGTCCGGGGAGCGCAGGTCGATGACGACCGAACGGCGGCCGCGCCGCAGGATGTCCGCCGGCGGCGGCACGATGTCGTTCGCCTCGTCCGGACGGTCCACCCGGATCACGTCCGCACCCAGGTCGGCGAGCAGCATCGCGGCGAAGGGGCCGGGGCCGATGCCGGCGAGCTCGACGACACGCAGCCCGCGCAGCGGGCCGGTCGTGCCCGCGGCTGTGCCGCTGTCCGTCCCGCTGTCCGTCATCCCGTCTCCGGCCTCGATCAGGTGAGCGGCCGTCCCCGGCGCGTGTGGCCTCAGCGTAACCAGGCAGGGAACGTCCGCTCATCCGGTCGGGGATGTCCGGACGGGGGATCCGGGTGGAGGATGCGGGCGGGGATCCGGGCGGGAACGCTCCAGGGGCTTCCTTTCGGCACCAAGTGCCACTACTGTGACTCGGCACCGAGTGCCACTACTGTGACCTCGCACACGTGACCACCCGACCGACCCGAGGAACCAGCAGGGAGCAGCCATGAGCGACCACACACGCGAGACATCGGTCAGCTTCGACGAGGACACCGCTGGCGCGGCACATCCCGTCGACGTCGACATCCTCCAGGAGGAGTTCCTCGTCGAGGACGTCTCCATCGACGGGATGTGCGGGGTCTACTAGAGCGCGCGGCCCGGATGACCGAGCCCACCGCGGCGGCGCGGGCCGTCCCCGGCTTCGCCCTCGACGCCCCCTGGCAGCTGCATCCCCAGGTCTCGGTGCGGCCGGAGCCTTTCGGGGCGCTGGTCTACCACTTCGGGACCCGCCGGCTGTCCTTCCTGAAGGACCCGGCGCTGCTGCGTCTGGTCCAGGCGCTGCCGGAGCATCCCCGCGCGCGGGATGCCGCCACCGCGGTCGGCATCACCGAGGCCGACCTGCCGCGCTACCAGCGTGCCCTGGCCACGCTGGCGGCAACGTTCATGATCGTCGAAAGGACGACGATGACCGCCGAAACGACGACGACCGCCGAAAGGAACGCGCCGTGAGCGTCGCCGCGGCACCAGCCCGCCTGGTCGACCACTTCCAGCACGGCCTGGCCGCCCCGATCTGCCTGACCTGGGAGCTCACCTACGCCTGCAACCTGGCCTGCGTGCACTGCCTGTCCAGCTCGGGGCGGCGCGACCCGCGCGAGCTGACCACCGCGCAGTGCAAGGCGGTCATCGACGAGCTCGAGCGCATGCAGGTCTTCTACGTCAACATCGGCGGCGGGGAGCCGACCGTCCGCCCGGACTTCTGGGAGATCGTCGACTACGCGGTCGCCCACCACGTCGGGGTGAAGTTCTCCACCAACGGGGTGCGCATCACCAGGGATGTCGCCGCCCGGCTCGCCGGCAGCGACTACATCGACGTGCAGATCTCCCTGGACGGCGCCACCGCCGAGATCAACGACGCGGTCCGCGGCACGGGCTCCTATGCCACCGCCGTGCGCGCCATGGAGCACCTCGCCGACGCCGGGTTCGCGGGCTTCAAGCTCTCCGTCGTCGTCACCCGGCACAACGCCGGCCAGCTCGACGCGTTCAAGGCCCTCGCCGACCGGTACGGCGCCCAGCTGCGGCTGACCCGGCTGCGCCCGTCCGGCCGCGGCGCCGACGTCTGGGACGAGCTGCACCCCACCGCCGCCCAGCAGCGCGAGCTCTACGACTGGCTGGTGGCCCACGGCGAGCAGGTGCTCACCGGGGACTCCTTCTTCCACCTGTCCGCCTACGGCCAGGCGCTGCCCGGGCTGAACCTGTGCGGCGCCGGCCGGGTGGTCTGCCTGATCGACCCGGTCGGGGACGTCTACGCCTGCCCGTTCGCCATCCACGACTCCTTCCTCGCCGGCAACGTCCGCGAGCCCGGTGGCTTCGAACGGGTCTGGCGCTCCTCGGAGCTGTTCACCGAGCTGCGGGCGCCGCAGAGCGGGGGCGCGTGCGCGTCCTGCGCGCACTTCGACTCCTGCCGGGGCGGCTGCATGGCCGCGAAGTTCTTCACCGGCCTGCCGCTGGACGGCCCGGATCCCGAGTGCGTCCAGGGCTACGGGGCCGACGCCCTGCTCGCCCGCGATGACGCCGGCGTCCCGAAGCCCTCCGGCGACCACTCCCACTCCCGGGCCGCCGCCGGGAAGCCACCGCGGCACGGGGAGCCGGGGCGGGGCGGGCCGGGGCCGGTCCCGGTGGTCATCGGCCGCGCGCCGGTGAGTGCCGCACCGGTGAGCGCCTGCCAGCAGGACCCGCTGGCCGGGTTCGCGCCCGCGGCCACGGTGGGGCGCTGACATGCCCGCCCCACAACCGGCCGATCCCCTGTTACTCGGGACCCCCCTGACGCTCGGGACGCGGCGGGCGCCGTCCCGGGTGCTGTTCGGGCCGCACGAGACCAACCTCGGCCACCGCCGCTCGTTGAGCGCCCGGCACGTCGCCTACTACGCCCGGCGGGCGGCCGGCGGCGCCGGGATCATCGTCACCGAGACGGCGTCGGTCACCGCCGACGACTGGCCCTACGAGCGGGCGCCGCTGGCCGCCGACTGCGCCCCCGGCTGGTCGGCGGTGGCCGACGCCTGCCGGGAACACGGCACCCTGGTGCTCGCCGGGCTCGGCCACGCCGGCGGGCAGGGCTCGAGCGCGTTCTCCCAGTCGGTGCTGTGGGCGCCGTCGCCGGTGGCCGACGCGGCCAGCCGCGAACTGCCCGCGGAGATGGAACAGCCCGAGATCGACGCGGTCGTCGAGGGCTTCGCCGCCGCCGCCCGGCTGGCCGCGGCGGCCGGCACCGACGGCGTGGAGATCGACGCCGGGCCGGTCTCGCTGCTGCGCCAGTTCCACTCCGGGCTGACCAACCAGCGTGCCGACGGCTACGGTGACGACCGGTTGCGCCTGACCCGCGAGGTGATCGCCGCGGTGCGCGGCGCGCTGGGGGCCGGCCGCGTCCTGGCGCTGCGGCTGTCCTGCGACGAGCTCGCGCCCTGGGCCGGGGTGACACCCGAGCAGGCGGCCGAGCAGGTCGCCGCCCTCGCCGGCGACATCGACCTGCTCGTCGTGGTCCGTGGCGGGCCGTTCTCCACCTCGGCCTACCGGCCCGCCACGCACACGCCGCCGATGTTCAACCTCCAGCTGTGCCGGCAGATGCGGGCCGCCGCCGCCGGGCGCGTCCCCGTGGTGCTGCAGGGCAGCGTCGTGGACGTGGCCGAGGCCGAGGCCGCCCTGGCCGACGGTGTCGCCGACATGGCCGAGATGACCCGGGCGCAGATCGCCGAGCCCGACCTGGTGCGTCTCGTACGCGCGGGCGCGGCCGGCCAGGTCCGGCCGTGCGTCCTGTGCAACCAGGCCTGCCGGGTGCGTGACAACCGCAACCCGGTCGTCAGCTGCGTCGGTGAGCCGTACAGCGGGCACGAGACCGTCGAGAGGCCGGTTACGGGCACCGACCCGCGGGCCCGCGCCGTGCTGGTGGTCGGCGGCGGGCCCGCCGGGCTGGAGGCCGCCCGGGTGCTGGCGCTGCGCGGGCACCAGGTCCGGCTGGCCGAACGCGGCGGCACGCTC
>NZ_CAKKTL010000036.1:5020-31531 GCF_920664355.1 Protofrankia sp. CiP1_Cm_nod2 | reverse complement strand
TGACCTGCCTGTGCGTCGACGCCGAGCAGGCACAGGCCATCGCCGAGACCCTGCGCCGCATGCCGGACTTCGTCGTCCGGCGGGTCAGTGACCGGGTGTTCCTGCTGCACCTCGGCGGGAAGATCGAGG
Source organism: Protofrankia sp. CiP1_Cm_nod2 (assembly GCF_920664355.1). Taxonomy (NCBI): domain Bacteria; kingdom Bacillati; phylum Actinomycetota; class Actinomycetes; order Frankiales; family Frankiaceae; genus Protofrankia; species Protofrankia sp. CiP1_Cm_nod2. The sequence continues at coordinate 31,402 of NZ_CAKKTL010000036.1, read as the reverse complement.
TCGCGAGCAAGGTCGCGCTGCGGACCCGCGACGAGTTGTCCATGGCCTACACTCCCGGTGTCGCCCGGGTGTGCCTGGCCATCGCCGACCGGCCCGACGACGCCCGGCGGCTGACGGTCAAGCACAACAGCGTCGCGGTGGTCTCGGACGGCTCGGCCGTGCTCGGCCTGGGCAACATCGGCCCCATCGCCGCGATCCCGGTGATGGAGGGCAAGGCCGCGCTGTTCAAACGGTTCGCGGACATCGACGCGTGGCCGATCTGCCTCGACACCCAGGACACCGACGAGATCGTGCGCACGGTGGCGCTGCTCGCGCCCGTCTTCGGCGGCATCAACCTCGAGGACATCGCCGCGCCCCGCTGCTTCGAGATCGAACGGCGGCTGCGCGGCCTGCTCGACATCCCGGTCTTCCACGACGACCAGCACGGCACCGCGATCGTCGTCCTCGCAGCCCTCACCAACGCGCTGCGGATCGTCGGCAAGTCACTGGGCTCCGTACGGATCGTCACCAGCGGGGCGGGCGCGGCGGGCACGGCCATCCTGCGCCTGCTGCTGCGGGCCGGCGCGGGCCGCGCGGGCGGCAGCGTGATCGTGTCCGACATCGGCGGGATCATCTCGCCGGCCCGCGAGGACCTGGACGACAACGGCCGGTGGATCTGCGCGCGCACCAACCCGGACAGGCTCACCGGGACGCTGCGGGACGCCCTGAGCGGCGCCGACGTGTTCATCGGCGTGTCCGCGCCGGGCATCCTCACCGGCGCGGACATCGCGGCCATGGCCGACGGCGCGATCGTCTTCGCGCTGGCCAACCCGGACCCCGAGGTCGACCCGGCGGACGCCCGGATGTACGCGACGGTCGTCGCGACCGGCCGCTCGGACGAGCCGAACCAGATCAACAACGTGCTGGCCTTTCCCGGTGTCTTCCGCGGGCTGCTGGACTCCCGGGCCCATGACATCACCGAGGACATGCTGCTCGCCGCGGCCCACGCGCTGGCGGCGGTGCTGCGCGAGGACGAGATCAACCCGCTCTACGTCGTGCCGAGCGTCTTCGACGAGCGCGTGATGCCGGCCGTGGCCGAGGCTGTCAGCGCCATGGCCGCCAACGCCGTGGCCGCCAACGCCACGGCCGCCGGTAGTACCAAGGCGGCTGGCACCAAGACAGCCGGGAGCAAGGCAGCCGGGGCCAGGAGGTCTGGTACCAAGGCGGCCGGCACGGTGGCGGCCGGTGCCGCGGCGGCCGGTGCCGCGGCGGCCGGTGCCGCGGCGCGGCAGGCACTGGCCGACCAACCGTAACCCACGGCCGGCCAGGCCATGCCCGAATGGGCCGGTGACCGACTTCAGGCACGTCGCGACGGGAAAAAAGTCCCTCCCACTGGCCGGTTCACCGCCATCCGGATCATACTGCCATGTGAACGCAATATTTCACGCACATGACCGGCACGGTGGCTCCCCACGGATACGGGCATTTGCCCGGACCATCGTCGACCGGTGACCGGAGTACCACGGAGGTGGCGAATCGTGCAGTCGGCAAGCCTGCGGAAGGAGATTTCCGCCGTAACCACAGCGATTCAGGAGGCACAACGCCATATCCAGTGCCTGTGCATCCAGGCACCGAGCTCGAAGGCCGCCGACCGGCTGGCGGCGGACATCCGCCGGGCCCTGGAGGACATCGACGCGCTGGCCGCGGAAACCGTCGCCCCGGCCAGGGCCGACAGCTGCGAGGAACCGCCGACGGACATCACCCGCGAATTCCGCGAGCCGGTGTTCGTACCGGCCCGCCACGGCGAGCCGGAATTCCAGCCGGAATGCGACGACGAAGGCGTCGCCGGTGGCTGGCAGCGGTATCGCGCCGTGTCGTCGCGGCGGCGGCGGCGCGCCTGGGTGTGACGCCGCGGCCACGGCCCGGAGCGCGGATCATGGCCTGACGTCAGCACTCACATCGACCGACGACACGGTCGCCGCCAAATATAAACAACAAGAATAAAAAATATAAACTACAGAAAAACAACGAAAGGTGGCTCCGACGGACACGACCGCGTAGAGACCCGGATTGCCATGATCGCGCCCCCGACGGCCGACGCCGGCACCAGGCCGAAGGCCGCGCGATCATGGCTCCGCCCACGCGGGCGGGGCCCGATGGCGTGAGAGCGTTACGCCTACGCTCCGCCCACGCGGGCGGGGGCCCCGAGGACGGGCGCTCCCGCCCCACGCCATGCCCGCCCGTCACGACGCTTGCCTGTCACGACCAAGTCGGTTACTCTTCGCGTCGGAATATATTCGGCACTGCTACGTGTGCCGCTTTCGGGTGCGCCACTTCCAGGTGCACCACTGATGGCTCAAGCTTCGGGGGCGACGCGGTGGCCGGATCCGAACCCGTCCTCATGTCGAGGGCGGCCGAAAAAGCGGGAACAGACCGGTCGCCCTCCTTTCACCGCACGGGTGGGCCGATTTTCCGGATCACCGCCAGGATCGCCGTCCCCGCGATTCTTTTCACAGTTCTGATCATGGCTGGACGACCGGCCGCCGCCGAACCGAGCGCCGCCACCACCACCCGGCCCACCTCGTTACCGGCCACCTCGTTACCGGCCACCCCGTTACCGGCCACCCCGTTACCAACCGCCGCTCCCAGGCCGGGCAACACCGCGGACGTGGCGGCTCCCCATCTTTCGATCGTCCAGCTCGGCGATTCGTACGCCGCCGGGAACGGCGCGGGTGCCGGCACCTATGACACCGGTGACGGACCACGTGGATGCCACCGTTCGACGGTGAACTGGGGCGAACAATACGCCCAGTGGCTGCACGACGAACGCGGATACGACGTCACCTATGTCAACCGGGCGTGCAGCGGCGCCACCACGAACGACCTTCTCAGCCCGCGCAGAATGGACCAGCGCACCTACCGGACCCCGCTGCGCATCGGCGAGACCGCCTACGATCCCGCCGTCCTCGACCGCCTGCGGCAGGACTGCTCGGCCGGCTTCGGGCCGGAGGAAACCGCCGATATCGGCCCGGTCGACGTCGCCTACGGCATCGCGTCCGCCTCGTGCACCCGGCTGGTCGCGCCACAGCTCGACGCGGTCGGCCCGGGCACCGACCTGGTCCTGCTGACGATCGGCGGCAACGACGTGCGGTTCTCCGACATCGTGCTGCGCTGCTTCGCGTTCGACGTCCCGAAGGCCTTCGGGATACCCGCCGGGGACATCGCCGAGTGCGAACGGCTCACCGAGCAGGCGACGGACAACCTCCCGGAGGTCCGTGGCCGCCTGGTCACCCTGCTCACCCGCCTGCGGGAGCGGATGCCGCCCGGCGGCCGGGTGGCCCTGGTCACCTATCCGTACCTGTCCAGCCGGGAGCACTACCTGCCGCCAGGAGCGCAGGCCGCCCTGAACGGGACGGTCTTCGACCCGTCCGCCGCGGTCCGGGAACTCGGCGACCGCGGGGACAGCATGCAGATCGCCGCCGCAGACACGGTGAACCGTTCGTCGGGCTTCACCGGGCCGTCCGACCCCGCCGGACACACCTGCTCACCGGACGCCCCACCGGCGGATTCGGTCGGCACGCCGGGCCGTTTCGTCACCGTGGTCGACACCGTCAAATGCCGTTTCGCCGGCCACGAACCGGACCCCGCCGTCGACCAGCGGAATCCGGACCGCTGGATACACGAGTTCCTCGACGGCTTCCTCGCCCTCGACCAGAGCCTGATCTACCATCCGAACCGCGAAGGTCATCGGCAGCTGGCCGGCCTGCTCAGGCCGTTCGGCGACTTCGGCGCTTCGGCCCGCTCCAGTATCAGCGGCAACGCCTACCTGGACGCCGACCGCGACGGTCGGCGGGACGCGGGCGAGGCCACCGCTCCGGAGGTGGCCATCCAACTGACCGGCACGGGCCCGGACGGGGCGGGCATCCTGCGGGAGACCGTCACCGACGCGTCCGGGGAATGGGCGTTCGACGACCTCGTGCCAGGCGTGTACGCCGTCCGGCAGGACACCTCGCGCGGCGGATCCGCCGGCCGCACGATCCTCCACCCGGACACGTTCAGCAACATCGTCCTCGACCGGGTCGGTAGCAGCGTGACCGGATACACCTTCGCCGTGCAACCGGTGGAATCCGTGCGGGAGGTCCAGACCGAACGGGCCAGGCCGACGGAGAGCACCGAGCAGGCCGATGGGATAGCGCGTTCCCTGAGCGCCGCCCGGACGGGGGGCTCCGGTGGCGCGCTCCTCCCGCTCGCGGCGTTCGTGGCGCTGCTCGCCGTCGGCGTCCCAACAGCGATCATGTTCCGTCGCCGGCCCCCGCACGACCAGCGGGACGGGTAGGGGCCGCGGGACGGGACGGGCCAGCCGGCCGGGACCGTTCGATCAGCTGGGGCGCGAGACGGCGCAGCAGGTCAGCCGCCTGCGACAGGCTCACCCGCATGTCCGGCTCCAGCTCGGCGAGGGTCCGCACCGCCGAGAAACCGGCACCGGCCAGCGCCTGGGGATCCAGCAGCGAACGCCCCGCCACCGCGACGACCGGTACGCCGGCCGCACGCGCCCGGGCCGCCACCCCGGCCGGGGCCTTCCCGCGCAGTGTCTGCTCGTCGAGCGCACCCTCCCCCGTCACCACCAGATCGGCGCCGCGCAGCACGTCGTCGATGCCGACAAGATCGAGTATCAGGTCGATCCCGGGACGCAGCCGGGCACCGAGCAGCGACAGGGCGGCGAAGCCGACGCCGCCTGCCGCGCCCGCCCCCGGGGCCCACCGGTGATCGGTTCCGGTCGCGGCCGTCACGACCGTCGCCCACCTGGTCAGCGCCTGTTCCAGGAAGGCGACATCGTCCGGCGTGGCGCCCTTCTGCGGGCCGTACACGGCAGCGGCACCGTGCGGGCCCAGCAGCGGGTTGTCGACGTCGCAAGCGACGACCAGCTCGGTGTCACGCAGCCGCGGATCCAGCCCGGACAGATCGACGCCCTCGAGGACGGCGAGTGCGCTCCCGCCCCGGTGGCGCCGCCGCCCCCCCGGCCTCCCCGGCCTCCCCGGCCTCCCGGGGCTCCCGGGCCTCCCGGGGCTCCCGGGGCTCCCGGGGAGCAGGACGGCGCCCAGCGCCTCGACCAGCCCGGCACCGCCGTCGGTGCTCGCGCTGCCCCCGATACCGAGCACCACCCGCCGGCAGCCGGCGCGCAGAGCGGCGGCGAGCACCTGCCCCGCCCCGTAGCTGGACGCCGTCAGTGGCGCGGGACGCCCGCCCGGCAGCCGGCGCAGGCCGCAGGCATCGGCCAGCTCGACGATCGCGGTGCCGTCGCACTCGGCGTAGGCCGTGTCGACGGGCTCGCCCGTGGGCCCCTCCACGGTCACCGCGACCCGCCGGTATCCCGCCGACAGCGCGGCCTCGACTGTGCCGTCGCCACCGTCCGCCACCGGCAGGGACACCGTGTGCACGTCCGGGCGGGCCGCGCGCAGCCCCTCGGCCAGCGCCGCGCACACCTCGGCGGCGCTCAACGATCCCTTGAACTTGTCGGGTGCCAGCACAACATGCGTCACAGCCGCCAGCCCAGCATGTCAGGACCTGCCGCGGCCAGCCCCAGCGTCCGGAAGACGCGTGACGTCGGCCAGGAAGGGGGCGTGCCGTGGAACAGGCCACCCGAGCACGCGGAAGCACCCTGCCGTCGCCGTGGTGCCCGCACCGGCCTGGCGTGGGCACCTCCCAGCCCGGGTCTCGCCCGTATCCGATCGACAGTGCTGCCATCACGATCCGTGTTTCCCGTTACATGGGACCGTCAAATGGGAGGCCAAGAGGAAAGGTCTGCCCGGTCGCCCCGAACACGATGAAGAGCACCGCAACGATCTGGCAGTAGCGTGCCCCCCGACGCAGCGACTGTTCCTTTGCTGTCCGCGCTTCGCGGGAAAGGGCCCGAGAAACGAGATCGGCGGCGTGTCGTCGTCCCCAGCATCCGATAACGAAGAACACGGCAGCGAACGCGAACTGCGCCAACATCGCGTCACTCATCGCGCCGTGCCGTCGCTGACGGGTGTCGAGCGAGACGAACGCGGTGCCGCCCATGCGGTCGAACATCTGCCGGCCATGGTCTAGTACCCGATGGGCGCGCGTGTCAGCGACCCGAAGAACATCTGCTGGAACACCGCCCCGATCACGCTGACGATGACCAGATTGATCACCATGGATTTCGCCGTGTTCTTGCCGACCCCGACCGGGCCGCCACTGGCCGTGTACCCGTAGTAGCAGCCGACAACGACAATCATCATTCCCATGATTGCGCCCATGGCCAGCGACAACAACACGTCCTGCCGGGTCTGGAAGGCCCAGAAGACGGAAAGATACCCGCCCGCGGACACGCTGTGGAACACGTGCACGTTCAGCATGTACTCGACGCAGTACATGATTCCGGTACCTATCATGAACATGAACGGCGTGACGATGACGACCGCGAGCAGCCGGGTGCTGATGAGATACGAGTGCGAGTCGAGGCCCATGACCTCCAGCGCGTCTATCTCCTCGCTGATCCGCATCGAGCCGAGCTCGGCGACCAGCCCGCAGGCGACCTTCGCCGAGAGAATCCACCCCCACATCTCGGGGGCGACCGTGTAGTCGGCGGTCGAGGTGAACACCCCCGTGTAACTACCGGCGCCCAGCTGGCTGAGGAGATAGTGGCCTTCCAACGAGGCCTCCGCGGCCAGCATCGCCATCATGAACCAGATGATCCCGGAGCTGGACAGGATCACGATCCCGGCCTGGCGCAGCACCTCGGAGCCGTAGTGGCGCACCCCCGGCAGGCGGCGCACGGAGGCGACCGCGAACCTGGCGATCTCACCGAGGTCGTACACCAACGACCGTTCACTGCTGTAGGAACCGAAGTTGCCGATACCGGTATCTGTCAGCGGCTTCGCCGCGACATCACTGCTGTTTTCTGTCACGGTCACCGTCGAACCCCTTTCACCGGTTCACCAGCATGTCGGGGTTCAGGCCCAGCAGCGTCGCGTTCGCCATGAAATTGATCACCCACACGGCGGCGAAACACAGCACCACCGCCTCGTTGACGGCCCGTCCGACACCCTCCGACCCACCACGCGCGGTGAGCCCCTTCTGCGCGCAGACGATACCGATGAACAGGCCGGTGAGCGTGGACTTGATCAGGACGCCGACCAGTTCGGGGGCCGTCAGGCTCGACAGGAAATTCGCAAAATAACCGCCGGTGGACGTCGCGCCGAACACGGTCGCGGAAAGCATCGCCATGATGATGCCGAGCAGGCCGCCGATGATGGTGAAGGCCACCGTCATGATCGTGATGGCGAGCACCCGGGGGAGCACCAGCATCCGTGTCGCGTCGATCCCGAGCACCTTCAGCGCGTCGAGCTCCTCCCGGATGCGCCGGGCGCCGAGGTCCGCGGTCATGGCCGTGCCCATCACGCCCGCGACGGCCATCCCGGTGCAGAACGGCGAGATCTCCCGGAGACTCGCCATCACGAAGTAGGTGCCCAGCCGGTTCTGCCCACCGAGCAGGCTGAGCAGGTCGTACGCGTAGTTCGCGATGAGGAACGTGAAGCCGCCGACCGCGAGGCTGCACGGCAGCCAGCAGAAGCGCAGCATCGCGTACATCTCGTCACGGGTACTCCCCCAGTACCCCCGCGGCTGGCGTACCGCCGTGGTCGCCAGCCGCCCGAGTAACTGCCCGCTCTGCCCGACGTCGACGGTCACCCGCTGAAGGAGCGGCGGAAGCCTTGTCATGACACCCGTGGCAATGGGCCGGGGACGTGAGCGGTGGCTGCCGGGCTCGGTTACAACCTGCTGTGTCATCTGTCTCCTCGATCAGTTCGGCGGTGCGCCACGCCCGCGGGCCCACCGCGTCGTCGACGGGATTCCCATCCCTGCCGGTATCCGCGACAGCGAGAAAACCCACGGTCCCGGGAAACGCCGCCCCACACCACGGCACCGGCCAGCCGTTTCAGCCGCCGGCGGCAAGGTACATGGCCACGAGAACCGCACACACCACCACGGCCCATCCGGTGAACAGGAGACGCAGTACTCGCGGAGCCTCCCGGAGCTCCATGAAGTACCGGCCGACGAGGTACACCTTGAAAAAGGCCACCACAATCACACCGGCCGTCGCGGCCGCCGGGGCGCCGTGCCCCTCCCCGAGATACCAGGAGACCACGGTCGCGCCCATGAGCGCGAGCCAGGCGACGACGGTCGGATTCCTGCGGACAGAACTCCTGAGGACGGAACTCCTGACGGCAGCGCTCCCGGCATGCGTCGACATCTGGTCACCTCATCAGGTACAGCAGCGCGAACAGGACTATCCAGAGCAGGTCGACAAGATGCCAGTAGCAGGCGCCGGCCTCGAGATTACGTATGTCCCGGGCCTCCAGGACCGGCTTGCGGGCGATCCTGTACATGATCACAAGGCCGATCATTCCGATCAGCAGGTGCAACAGATGGATACCGGTGAAGACGAAGTAGTACATGTAGAAGCTGTTGGCCGACGGCGTGTGCCCCGCGTCAATCTTGTCCGAGTACTCCAGGTACTTGTTGAGGACGAAGCCGGCGCCGCAGAGCAGCGTGACGAGGATCATCCGCGAGCCGGGCCGGGAAGCCCCTCCGCGCAACGCGCTCAGGCCCAGCACGACGAACATCGACCCGGTCAGCAGCAACAACGTGTTCACCGCGCCGAACGTCAGGTTCATGGTTTCGTGCGCCTGCTCGAAGAGCTCGGTGCTCCGCGACCGTTCGTGGACGAACACACCGAAGAACAGCCCGAAGACGAGCATGTCCCCGAAGATGAAGACCCAGATACCGATCTCGCCCGGCACCCGGCCCCCACCGCGAGGACGCCACTGGGGCGCCCTCGCGGTGCGCGAGGCGAACGGGTCCACGAACGGATCCATCCCGGACGGCACACTCATGGTCACGACACGGCGGCAAGGTCCTGCTCATGGACGAAGCCGCGCCTGACGTTCTGCATCGACAGGTAGCTGAAGTACAGCACCCAGGCGCCGAAGACCACGAACGGCACCCACAGGCACACCACACCGGTCCAGCCGAATGGCCCGCTCTTGAAGAACCACACCGTCCCGCCGGGCATGAAGCACACACCCGACCAGATGCTGAAGTATCCCGTCCAGCGCGGGAAAACCGGTGTCGTCCTGTCCAGCAGGATGTTCAGCCCGAGTGCGATGGCCCAGATGGTGAACGGCATCCAGGTGCCGAGCAGGATGATGAAGCCCGCGTCGTTGAACGCCTGCGTGATCTCCGGTGATGTCTCCCCGGGGCGGAAGGCGGCGGTGGCCCAGAGACCGCAGTTCACGACGATCTGCGCGGTACCCGCGGCCATACAGGTCAGCTGGACGTAGGTCAGAACCGGGAAGAGCCCTTCCTTGCGCCGGGTCTGGACGGCCATGCACACGCCCCAGACGCCCATCAGCGCATAGGCCAGACAGGTGAACACGAGACCGACCCGAATGGCGTCCTTGTGGTCCCGGTAGTACTGCGCGACCTCCTGGGCGGAATCATTCGGGTGGATGGCGGGCGGGAAGTACCGGGCGAGCCAGACACTCCCGATCACGAATAAAACGAACATGGCCGGGCCGCACCAGGCGACGAGTAACTGCGAGTTGCGGCTCATGCTCCGACGCTCGGCCTGAGCCAGAGCGGATCTGTTTGTGTCCGCTCCCCCTCCCAGCGGGGACGTGATGACATCGGTAGCGCTCACGGGACCCTCCTTCTCCCTCGGTCGAGGTGGTGCAGGCGGGCCGGGCGGCCCGTTATGCCCTGCTTCGCGCCGGCAGAATCCACCCTCGCGCCTCCTCGGGCGCGACCATCACAGCCAGCAGCAAACTCACACCCCAGACGGTGGTCACACTAACAAACAAGTGATTGTTTTCCGCCGACCTTAGTTCCCTGTGTGACCTGTGTCAATGTCGCCGTGTCCGCTACGACACACAAACGTACGATCGTCTGTTCAGATCTTGCGACAGCAACGGCCCCGTCCCGCCGCGGCAGGGCCCCACAGCAAGATCTGCTGGCGCTCGTCCACCGATCGACGCCGCCGCGGAGGACGTGGGCCGCCTTCAGGCCCTCAGCCCCGCAACGGCAGCGTCCCGGGATGGGAGCCCGCGCCGGAGCGCAGGTAGCGGTACCAGAGCAGCGCCGCCGGCCGGTCCCGCGGCTCAGCGGACAGGCTGGCCCGCACGAGATCCACGCCGGCCCGGCCGAGAACACCCTCGACAGCCCGTACGGCGCTCTCCGGCGTGACCGTCCGGCCGGGCGCGAGGATACGGACGATGAACAGGCCGAGTTTGAACAGGTCAGAGCTGATCGACTGCGGCTCGTGTATCGCCGGGGGGAAGAAGTCCGGCGTGTGGCCCTGGTCGACAACCGCCGCGTTGCCGACCTTCCGTACCGCGTCGCAGTCCACCAGGAGCACATCCGGAGTCGGCCGCAGACGGTAGAGGGCGTTACGGGCGGAGATGTCACCGAAGACGATGCCCTGGTTGTGCAGGAAGGCCACCAGGTAGGCCAGCCGCAGGCACAGCCACCACCGCTGCGCACGGTCCGGGAACGGCAGACCGAGCGCCCGCATCTGCTCGGGACCGGCGAACAGCGACCGCGCTTCGCACGGCTGGCGCTGCGGTGGCCCTCCCGTCGCTGCCGGGAAGACCTGGAAGAAGGCGTCGGGTATGAGCCGCATGACGACTCCGAGCACCTTTGCGCGGGCGGAGTCGGCGTCACCGTCGACCACGATCCGCAGTGGCCAGGCCAGATGCGTGTCGAACCACAGGCGCTGGTCCGCCGGCAGCGCCAGCCGCAGCGCAATGATGTTGGCGAGGCCCTGGGCCGGCACCCGCCCCACGATGGAGCGGTACTCCTTGTAGACGAGCGGCACCCCCACCTCGGGAAGGCCGAATTCGGGCAGCCGGTAGACGACGGCCTGCCCGCCCCGGCTCAGCAGATCGGCCCGGCCCAGCCGCTGCCGCTCGACAGCAACACTCTGCCATTTCATGGAATGCTCTCAGTAACGAACGTCCGGGTCGATCCAGGACTCGGGCGGATCGACGATGACCGTGTCGAGGGCGTGGACGTCCGTTTCATCGATCACCACCATCTCCTGGTGGCCCGAGGCCACAACACTTCGTACGATGATCTCGGTCAGGTTCCTGATCGCGCTTTCCGGGCTGGCCAGCCGGCTCTGTATGAACAACGGCGCCGTCGGCGCCGGATGAGCCAGCACCCGCATGATCTCGGGATTCGAGTCGGCGACGGCGCAGGGGATGATGTGCGGGATGGCCGGGCATTCCCTGAGCAGGGTGGCGAACGCCTCCTCCCAGGCACCGGGAGGATCATCGAAGGGTTCACCGTCGCTGAGGAAGAACACCCCGGGGCGGCCCACGGCGAAACCGTCGGCCTCCAACTGGCGGTGGTCGCGGTCGACGGTGGCCCGTAACAGGTTGAACGCGGGCGCGTATCGGGTGCCGTCGTCACGGCACGCCAGCTGGGGGAACGTCGTCGTGGTGAGCAGGTCGCACAGTGGCAGCACCGTCCGGCTGCCGCCGGCAAAGTCAATCATGCCGACCCGGACCCGGGCGGCGGCGACCGAATCACGGGCCAACGCCTCCCCGATCCGCCGCAGAATGAGGTTCGCGGTGTCCAGGCGTGGCCCGTCCATGGACTGCGAGACGTCCACCACGAGGTAGAACGGAATCAGGGTGCTCTGTGGGTGTGTGCCTGTGGGATACACGGCTGTCTCCACCTCCTTCTGCCGATGCCGCTTCCGTCTCCGCCGTCTCCGTCGATGTCACATCTGTCGATGTCACATCTGTCGAGATCACCCGGCCGGCGGACCGCCGGGCACCGGGCTACCGAGTGACCACGGCAACGACGACCGCCAGCGCGAGAAGCAGCAGGATCGCGACAGCCAGCACAACATTGGTGACCTTCGTGGTGGGAGCCACGCCACCGCCGGCAGCGCCGCCGTCGGCACCGCCGGCAAGGTGCGACAGCGCCGGGAACGGGTCGAAACGGCCGGTCCGGGCCCGCGCGCACCACGGGCATTCCGGGAGATGCCCGCTGTAGGTATGGCCCCTCCGGTTGCCGCACACCTGGACGTCGTCCCAGGCCAGGTCGAGCGCGTCGGCCCACTCCTGCGCGGCCGGCCGCGACCCGGCCGTGCCGTGGCCCGCCCCGAACGTCTGCCTGGCCAGCGCGGCGATCGGCGGCGGCAGGACGTCGGGCTCGACGGCCTCGTCCGGGACCTCGACCTCCCTGGGCGCCGTCAGGACGGTGATGCCGTACTGGATGTTCGTCTCGGGTGACGGGTCGACGTCCAGCTCCCGGGCCGGAATCCCCTGGAAGGGATGCTCCCCGCACAGCAGCAGCTGGCATATCAGCACGGCGAGGGTGAACCGGTCCGTCTCGACGCTCTTGCGGCCGGACAGCTCGGGCAGCAGCTCGGGCGCGGCGTATTCCGGGGTGACGGTGTGGCAGGCGAAAACCTCCCCGTCGTACCGGAACTGCAACGAGTCGCAGTCGAGAAAACTGATCAGCCCGTCAGCGCGGACGTGAATGTTCGACGGTGCCAGGTCGCCTATCACGATCTCCTGGTCGTGCAGGACGGCGACCAGCTGGCTCAGGTTGCTGGCCACCCCCAGCAGAAACTTCCAGTCCTTGCCCGGGAAGTTCGTCAGCCGGGTGTAGTGCTCGAAGAACGTGCTCAGCGGCTGGTCCTCGGAGCGCCGCATGACATATCCGAGAACCGCCCCGGTGGAGTCGCGGGCGAGTTCCTCCGGCCACACCAGCCCTGGATGACCGGAAACGGGATCGACGAACTGTGACGCGTGGAAGGCACGCAGCATGCACTCCAGCCGGCGGGTGCGCCGGGCGTCGGGCTCCCGGTAGATTTTCGCCGCCCGCCGGGAGTCACCGTCCACGGCGTGGACGACCGACTCGGTCCCGGCGCCGAGCACGGTCGAACAGGTCAGCCTGCGCCCGTTGACAAAGATCTCCGTCACCGGCACAGGACCGCCACCAACAGCGTCGTGTCATCCTGGGTCGCTTCGGTGACGTCCGCCCGTAACAGCAGCTGGACGAGCCCGGAGGCGTCGAAATGATCGTCGTCGAGCAGCCTGAGCACGGTGTCGATGACCGGTTCCCGGGACACCGCCAGCCGGCCGTCGTCGTCCCGCCGCAGGGTCGCGGGGATCAGGCCGTCGGTCGACACGAACACACCGCTGATCCAGGGGTCGTAGACGGCGTTCACCCGGGCGGCCCGGCTGGTGTCCGAGGTCAGGAAGACCGCGTGGGTGGCGTGCTCGGCGTCGGCGGTCCCGGCGTCGAGCAGGTGCAGGTTATCCTGTCCGCCTTCACCCGTGCGGACGACGACGAAGCCGTCCCCGATGCCGAGACAGCCGACGACGGGATGGGCGAGCACGACGACCGTCAGCGTCGTCGCGAACTCGCCGACGTGCTCCGGCCCGGCGATCGCGGCGACGATCCGCCGGAACTCGGCGACTATCTCCTCGTGCGCGTCCGCCAGGATCCGCTGTAGTTCGGGCGCGGTCGTGGACCGGCCGGCGCGGTGGATCCGGTCACGCACCAGCCGGGTGGCGATCGCGACCGCGAGCCGGGAGCCCTCGGCCGACCGGGGCGCGGATCCCGCGCCGTCGGCCACCGCCAGCACGTGGACGTCGGGCAGCGGCCCCTGCCCGCCCAGCGACAGGTGGGCGAAGGAGTCCTCGCACCATCTGCCCTCCCGCACGTGCGAATACCCCTGGACGCTGGCCCCCCGGATACGCCACCGGTCGGGCCGGCCGCCGGCACCGCTCCGGACGGCCACGGACCGCCGGCCGGGGGTCATACCTGCCTCGGCTGGTAGCCGCGCAGTTTGTAGTTGGGGTCCTCCACGCTTCTGTCCAGCTGCACGAGGATGTCGCTGAAGTCGAACCGTCCGTACATCATGTTCCGCTCCGGGGCCAGCTCGCGCAGGGTTTCCTGGCCCTGGTCGTCGATGGGCGGAATGCCGATCGCGAACAGCGCCAGTTTCTGGTTCGCCTCCAGCCCGCGGATCTCGCTCGCCAACGGCCGCCAGTCCAAGCTCGGATGCCCCTGGTCGTCGGTCGGCCGGCCGTCGGTGACCAGCCAGACGAGCGGACGTTTCCAGGTCACCTTCTCCCGGGCCAGCTGCCGCTTGCGCGCCTCGATGACCGAGATGCTCAGCCGGACCGCCTCGACCAGCGGCGTCACCCCGTCGGCGGTCAGTTTCGGCGGCTGGAAACTGTGGGCCGGCACGAACGGGGTCCGGTCGCTGCGCGGGTCGAAGCTCTCGCTGCCGCGCCATTTGCGCACTCCCCCGGCGCCGAAGGTGATGAGCGCGAACTCGGTGGTCCGCGCCATCTTCTCGCCGGCCCGCATACTGCGCGCCCAGCCGGCGAGCGCGTCGTTGAGCCTGCCGATCGCCTCACCACGCATCGAGTACGAGGTGTCCATGCACAACACCACGAGCACGCGATGGCTCGGCCGGGGAATGGGAATGTTCCCGATGATGTCCCGCGGCTGCTGACGGTCCGCTGGCCTGTCAGAGCTGTTACGAGGTGCCATTTTCCGATGTGTCCCCGTCTGCGTAGTCACTGCGGGCTACCGGTCTGGGCTGCCGTGCGGCGGCCAGGCCTGTAGCCCGTCCACCCTGTGCGTCCTCAGCAGCACCTGGTCGCCGACACGCGGCCGGCTTGCCCCCGGGCCGCCCTTCCAGGTCGCACGGTAGAGCCCGCCGTCGACCTCGACGTAGCCCTGCGGATCGAAAGCGGAATGCACGACGCCGAACGAGCCGATGCCGACGTTCGGTTGCGCGACCGGGGACAGCGGTCGCCTGCCGCCATACCCGTCGTCCTCGTCGTCCTCGTCGTTGTCGCCGCCGCCGGCACCGTCGTCCTCCCGGCCCAGCAGGCGACGCCAGCGAACCAGCCACTGCTGCGCCGCCGATGGTGGGCCGTGCCGTCGGGGCGCGGCGGTGGTCGGCCCGTTGTCGGCACCGCCGCCCTTCCGGCTCGACAGGCCGCGCCGCCAGAGCACGGCAACCAGCCCGAGCGGCACGGCGACGATCAGCACGTAGAACCAGAACGACCGGCCCGAGTCGTCCCGCTCCGACAGGAGCGAATCCCCGGGCCCGGTGAACGGGGTGCTCGAGGAGTCCACCTGTAACACCCGCCTGAGCGTGACGTCCAGGACGAACGGGTCGGTGTTGGTGGCGTACATCCGCGATTCGCGTTCCGTCCCGGTACCCGCCACCTGCTCCCGGCACTGCTTCTTGCAGGGTGCCTGCTGCCCGCCCCCGCTGTCGTTGCGGGCGAAGGCGGCGCGGGCGGAGTCCGCGTCCGCGAACCGGTGGCCGGCCACGGCCAGCAGCAACGAACCGGCCGTCCCGAGATCGGGCTGCGCGCCGGTACGGGAACGGTCCGGCAGGGCGACCTGGACGACGAGCCTGTCCCGGCGATCGAAGATCGTATCCAGGGCGGCCGGCCTGTCCTGGTCACCGGCCAGCCCGGCGGCGCCGGTCACCCGCACCACGACGGCTCCGTCGCCGTCCGGAACCCCGTTGAGCAGGCTGTTCAGGTTGTCCAGGACGGTCCGGTCGACCTGCGCCGGCAGCTCCATGACACGTACCTGGAACACCGGCCGCTGATCGGACACCGGCGCGGCCACCGCAGGCCACCCGGACAGCGGCGGTACGACCGCCGTCACGGCGGCCAGCCCCACGATCACAACGGCCGCCGCGGCCGCCGGTAACCAGGCTCGGGCCCGTAACCGGCCCGGACGCCGCCGTCGCTGCCGCGCGACGCTGTCCATACCCGTCACGGGGCGATGATGGCCGCCTCGCAGCACCGGAACCCCCCGCGATATCTACTGCTGCTCGTGACAGCTACAGGCCACTGTAGTCAGCGGAAAGCCAGCATAGCGACCCGATTGCCCCGGACCTGCCGCCCGGCCCGGCCCCACCAGAGCCCGGTCCGCTTCGCCGGCCCGATACGCCGGCCCGATACGCCGGCCCGATACGACGGCGCGGCAGGTGGCACGACCGGTAGCGCGGCAGGACCGCCGCCACCGGCTCCTCCTCGGATCACACGCCGGCAGACCGGGACCGCCGGACCACGCCGATGTTCGGCAGCGGGGAAGTGCCCCGGCGGCCACATGATCCACTCCCGGAGTGGTTGAGACCGTTACGCACTCATCTCTGGATGCGGCCGGGCAGCGATCAACGCGGGAACCCAGCTGGCCGCGGTCACGTAGTCGGCAAGTGGCGGCGCTATCAGATGAACGAGGAAAAGCAGGTCGCCGAGGACCGCGGCAAGATCGAGACGGGACAGGGGCTCGTGGTGCGCGGCACGGTTGCGCACCACGTGCATGCGACTGACCCGTCCGTCCACGTCACGGCGGTCGGTGCCAGCAGGAAACGCGCGGTGCAGGTAGGGGACCCACAGGGTCTTCTCATGGCTTGCGGACGACAGTTGAGCCCCGGCCTCAGCCCCGGCAGGGTTGATCGTTTACAGGCCCCGGAGGCTACCGTTCACAGAGCTCGAACGCTACCGTTCCGCGGAACCGTCATGACGACAGGCGCCCTCGGCTCGCGCCGGCCGGGCCTTCGGGCCGGCCCGGCCGGGCGTGGCGGGCGGTGCTGCCGCTGGCCGTCGTCGGTTCTGGATATGCCAGCTCCGGATGTGTCGTCAGCTCTGGCCGGGAGAGCGGGGCGCGGGCGCCGTGGCGGTGGCCGCCGCGGCGCTGGCGAGCAGGTCGCGGATCTCCGTCAGCAGCCGGATGTCGTCGCTGACCGGCGTGGGCTCCGGCTCCGCGGCCCGCCCGTTCCGCTTGCGCAACCCGCTCGCCCTGGCAAGCGGGAGGACGATGAGAAAGTAGATCACGGCCGCGACGATCACGAATGAGACCACGTCGTTGACGAACGAGCCGTAGTTGAACCGGCTGCCGTTGACGGTGAAGGTCAGTGCGGAGAAGTCCGGCTGCCCGCCGATGGCCGCGATCAGCGGGGTGATCAGGTTTTTCACCAGCGAGGTGACCAGCGCGGTGAAGGCAGTACCGATGACGACCGCGACCGCGAGGTCGACGATGTTGCCGCGGGTCAGGAACTCCTTGAAGCCCTTCAGCCCGGGGGCGATCAGTCGGGTCGGCGCACGGCCCTTGTCGACAGCTTCTCGCAACGCGCTCACACAGATCCCCCAGGAGGCCGGCCGAGTTGTGTGGGGCGTCCGGGTTGGCCCGGAGCTGCCCAGTACCACGG
Source organism: Protofrankia sp. CiP1_Cm_nod2 (assembly GCF_920664355.1). Classification (NCBI taxonomy): domain Bacteria; kingdom Bacillati; phylum Actinomycetota; class Actinomycetes; order Frankiales; family Frankiaceae; genus Protofrankia; species Protofrankia sp. CiP1_Cm_nod2. The sequence goes on along the minus strand of NZ_CAKKTL010000036.1, from coordinate 14,130 downwards.
AGGTTACAGCCCCGCCCTACAGGGAAAAAACGGCCTCCCTCTGATGTGCCGCGGGCTCTTGTGCGGAGCGGGCCGATACGGCGCCTGTCATCCGGTGGGGATGTCCTCGCCGAGGTATGCCTGGCGGACGCGGTCGTCGGCGAGCAGGTCGGCGCCGCTGCCGGTGAGGGCGACCTGGCCGTTTTCCAGCACGTAGCCACGGTGCGCGATCCGCAGGGCCTGCACCGCGTTCTGTTCCACCAGCAGCACGGCCACGCCGGCCCTGTTGATCTCGACGATCACCTCGAAGATGGTCTGGATGATCCGGGGGGCGAGCCCCATCGACGGTTCGTCGAGCAGCATCAGCCGAGGCCGGCTCATCAGCGCCCGGCCGATGGCCAGCATCTGCTGTTCCCCGCCGGAGAGGGTGCCACCCAGCTGGGAGGCCCGCTCGGCCAGCCGCGGGAACAGGGTGAAGACCCGTTCGGTGCCCTCCCGCACGTGCCGCCGGTCATGGTAGGCGCCCATCAGCAGGTTCTCCCGGACGGTCATGCCGGCGAACACCCGCCGTCCTTCGGGGACGTGGCTGACCCCCAGCCCGACAAGGGTGTGCGCCGGGATGGACGACAGCGGCCGGCCGTCCAGGTAGATCTCCCCGCGGCGGGGGCGGAGCAGCCCGGAGATCGACCGCAGGGTGGTCGTCTTGCCGGCGCCGTTCGCTCCGAGCAGCGTCACGATCTCGCCTTCGGCGACCTCCAGCCGTACGCCGCGCAACGCCGGTATGGCGCCGTAGCTGACCTCGACGTCGGCGAGTTCCAGCAACATCAGCGCACCTCCCCGCCGGCATCCACGCCGGTCTCCACACCGAGGTAGGCCTCGACCACCGCCGGGTCGCGCTGGACCTGGGCCGGGGTGCCGTGGGCGATGACCCGGCCGAAGTTCAGCACCACCACCGTGGTCGCGACGGACATCACCAGCCGCATGTCGTGCTCGATCAGCAGGACCGAGACCCCGCCCCCGGCGATCCGCCGGATCAGCGCCTCGAGAGCGCGCTTCTCGGCGGGGTTCGTGCCGGCGGCGGGCTCGTCCAGGAGCAGCAGCCGCGGGCCGGTGCCCAGTGCCCGGGCGATCTCCAGCCGGCGCTGTTCGCCGTGGGACAGCGACGAGGCCAGGTCGTGCGCGCGCCGGGACAGGCCGACCAGGTCGAGGAGCTCGAACGCCCGGCTGACCCCGGCCCGTTCCTGCCGCCGCGCGCCGGGCAGCCCGAGGACCGCGCTGAGCGATCCGTACCGCTGCCGGACCTCGGTGCCGATCTGCACGTTCTCCAGCGCCGACAGCGCGGGGAAGAGCCTGATGTTCTGGAAGGTCCGGGCGATTCCGAGGTGGGTGATGGCGTGCGGGCTGCGCCCGACGATCCGCGCCGGCCGGCGGGACGTCCGCCAGAACGTCACCGAGCCCTGCTGCGGCCGGTACGCGCCGGTGAAGCAGTTGAACAGGGAGGTTTTTCCGGCCCCGTTGGGCCCGATCACGGCCAGGATCTCGCCCCGGCGCTGCCGCAGCGAGACCCCGTCGAGACTGGTGACCCCGCCGAAGCGCAGCGTCAGATCACGGGCTTCAAGCACCAGGTCGGACGGCGTTCCACCCGGCACCCCCGCGTCGGCCGGCCCGGCCGCGGCAACGGCGCTCATCCGGTGGCCCTTCCGGGACGCGCGGCCCCGCGGCGGCACACGGCGTCCTCGCCAGGAGACACCGCATGCAGAAACACAGAGTGTCTGCTGAGAGACGAAGCGCGGCCGGCAGGTGTGAGGACCCCCGGACACACAGAGCCGTCGACGTGCGCGGTCAAGTGATGGTCCTTCCGATCGGGGCCGCGCCGAGCTGGTCCGAGGCGCCGGCGGTGGTGCCGGCGAGCTCGATCTCCCGGCGTCGGCGGCGGGACGGCACCAGGCCCTGCGGGCGGAAAATCATCATCACGACGATGACCGCGCCGAAGTAGATGTACCGGTCCGTCGGCGGAACCTTGTCACGCAGGTAGAAGGCCAGCCCCTGCAGGACGACGGCCCCCGTCACCGCGCCCAGCCGCGAGCCCATCCCACCGAAGATGACTATCGCCACCACGAGGAACGACGACTGCAGGCTGAAGCTCTGCGGGTTGAAGAACTGCTTGGTGGCGAGCAGGACACCGGCGAACCCGGAGACCGACGCCCCGATCGCGAAGGCGAGCAGCTTCATCCGCAGGGTCGGCACGCCGGTGGCCTCCGCGGCGATCTCGTCCTCCCGGATCGCGGCCCAGGCCCGGCCGATCCGGGACCGTTCCAGCCGGCCGAAGGCGATCATGACGACGACCACGATGCCGAGCAGCAGGTAGTAGTACGGCAGCGGGTCGATCCCCCACCGGTAGTGGATCCCGGGCAGGTCGACCGACAGGTGCGGCACCCCGAACACCCCGCGCGAGCCGTTCGTGACCTCGTCCGAGTTGTTCGCGAGCAACTGGATGATCTCCCCGAAGCCCAGCGTCACGATCGCCAGGTAGTCGCCGCGCAGCCGCAGCGTCGGCGCGCCGAGGATCACGCCGGCGAGCGCGGCGATCAGGAGCGCGATCGGGAAGACGAAGAACGGGTTGATGACGAACGGCGCGTGCCACGGCATGGCCGACGACGAGCTGAAGTAGGCGGTCACGTAGGCACCGATCGCGAAGAACGCGATGTAGCCGAGGTCGAGCAGGCCCGCGTAGCCGACCACGACGTTCAGCCCGAGCGCGAGCAGCGCGTAGATACCGATGTCGTTGACCATCGACTGCTGCGCCGCCGTCGAGACGAGCAGCGGCGCCACGATCGCGGCGGCGAGCAGGACCGCGTTCAGGCCGGTGGTGGCGTGCGGCCCCCCGAGGGCGGCCGCGACGGGCCGGCGGGCCCGCGCCGCCGCCGTCACCTCGGCGAGCAGCGGGCGTAGCCGCGCCACGGCGATCAGCAGCACCCACAGGCCCACCGCCAGGCCGATGAAGATCCCGATACGCGGGTCGACCACCGAGCGCCGCAACGCGCGGAACGGGTGGGCGGAGTCGCCGCCGGGCCCGGTCACCACCGCGGCGAGAACGCCGAGGGCGAGGCACACCCAGAGCTGCCGCAGCCGCGCCGGGGTGAGCACGCCGGCGTCCCCTCGAAAGACCCGCGCCGGCACGGCGGGGACGGGCCCGGCGGAGGGGCCCGGGCCCGGGTGAGGCACCGGGCCTGGACGGGACGCCGGTCGGGAAGCGGCTTCCGGCTGCCGCCGCGGTACCGGCTGCGTCGGCGGCTGCGACTGCTGCGTCGGCTGCGGCGGCTGCTGCTGCGGCGGAGAAGGGGTGGACGAGGCCGACGCGGAGGGTTCGGGTGATGCCGAGGAGGGCGGGCGGGCGGTCACGCGGCCCTGCCCAGCCGCACGCCGAGCAGGCCTGACGGACGCACCATGAGGATCCCGACCAGCACCAGAAAAGCGATCACGTCCTTGTAGGACGCCTGGAAGACATACCCCCCGTAGCTCTCCACCAGCCCGAGCAGGATGCCGCCGAGCATGGCCCCGCGGACGTTCCCGATGCCGCCGAGCACCGCGGCGGTGAACGCCTTCACCCCGGGCACGAAACCCATGTTGTACGAGGCGTTGAAGGTCATGGCATAGAGGAATCCACCGGCACCGGCGAGCAGGCCACCGATGACGAAGGTCAGGATGATCACTCTTTCGACGTTCACCCCCATCAGGACGGCGGTGTCCGCGTCCTGCGCGACCGCCCTGATGCCCTGCCCGAGGCGGGTCCTCGCCACCAGCCGGTCCAGCAGGACGAGCATCACCACCGCCGCGCCAAGGACGACGACGGTCTGGGTGGACACCTGGGCGCCAAAGACGTGGAAGAGCGTGCCGTTGGTGAACAAGTCGGGAACCGGCACGTTCTGCCGGCCGAACTCCTTGCCGGCGAGGTTCACCGCGAACAGCGACGCGCCGATCGCGCTGATGAGGTAGGCGAGCCTGGGCGCGGACCGCCGGCGCAACGGCCGGTAGGCGACCCGTTCGAGGATGAACGCCGCCGCGGCGCCGCAGGCGGCACCCACCGCGAGCCCGGCGGCGACCAGCCCCACCGAGGCCGGCCCGGACGGCGTGGCGCCGCCCGGCAGCAGGCCCCTGGCGGCGAACAGCCCGCCGAAGGCCCCCAGCATGAACACCTCGCTGTGGGCAAAATTGATCAGCTGGAGCACGCCGTAGACGAGCGTGTAACCCAGGGCGATGACCGCGTACAGCGAGCCGACCATGAGACCGTCGACGGTCAACTGCCAGAACTGGTCGGCAAAACCCATGCGTCTCCTCGTCGTGGTCGTGTCCTCGTCATGATCGTGGTCATGATCGTGGTCATGCTCGTGCCCTTGTCATGGCGTGGGTGGTGGCCGCCGCGCCCGCGGAGCGCACCGGCCACCACCTCACTATCCGGCAGGACCGTTCGGGCGGCCCGTCAGGACTTGATCAGATCCACGGTGTTGCCGAGAACGACGATCTGCCCGTTCTTGACCCGGTAGATGAAGTCGTTCGCGCCTTCGACCTCACCGTTCGGCTGGAACTTGACGAGCTTGGTGACACCCTGGTAGTTGACCTTCCCGAAGGCCTCCGCCACCGACTCCCGGCTCAGGTTGTCCCCGAGGTTCTTGAACACCTCGATAAGGGCGTTGGTCGCGTCGTACGCCTCACCGGAGTACGTGCCGGGCCTGGCACCACCATTGATCTTCTTGTACGACTCGACGAAGGCCGCCGCGTTCGGGTCGCTGTTGGCGTCGCTGCACGGGCAGGTCAGGTAGGTGCCCTCGGCCGCCGCGGCACCGGCCTGCTCGACGTACTTGGCGTCCAGTGAACCGTCACCACTCACCGTGACGCCCTTGAAGCCCTTGTCGTGCAGGGCTTTGGACAGCAGCGCGAGCTCGGCATAGTAGCCCGAGTAGAACAGGACGTCCGGATTCTCCGCGATGATCTTTGTTGCCTCGGAGGTGTAGTTCTTCGTCGGGTTGATGCCGTCGTGGACCACGGTCGCCCCCCGAGCCTTCAGCTCCTTCTCCAGCGCGGCGGACAGGCCGGTGCCGTAGTCGCTCTTGTCGTCGAGGGAGAACACCTTCTTCGCCTTCAGCACGGCGGCGATGTAGTCGGCGTCCGCCGTGCCCTGGACGGTGTCCGGGGCGATGACCCGGTAGAAGGTCTTGAAGCCCAGCGTGGTCAGCGCCGGGTTCGTCGCCGACGGGCTCACCGAGAGCAGACCGGCCTGCGAGTAGAGCGGTTCGCTGGCCTTGGTGGCTCCGGAGAACATCGGCCCGACGACCGCCAGGATGCCCGAGTTGTCGATGAGCTTCTGCGCGGCGGTCGGGCCCTGGTCCGGTGACCCCGCGTCGTCGGACTGCACCAGCCTTATCTTGAAGGGCAGGTTCGCGTTGGCGTTCGCCTCGGCAACGGCGGTCTCCACCCCGTACAGGGCGTTGATACCAAGTTGCTGGTTGTCACCGGAGAGGACGCCCTGGAAGCCGATGGTGATCGTCTTCTTCCCATCCGACGACGATCCGTCATCGCTACCGCACGCCGCGGCGGTCAAGGCCACCACGCCGGCTAGAGCAACCGCTCCCAGAAGTTTTCGCCTGGCCATGCATCTCCTCCTACCTGTCCCGCTGCGCGTCCCGGAGCCGGTGCGCGGACGGCACACGTGGTCACGATCACGGAATGCCGCTGGCCCCGCCAGCACTCATCCGCGCATCCCCACCAACATCTACGCATCCCCACCGACATCCATGCATCCTGACCGAATGTCGGCACCGTAGCCCCTTCCTGAACGCATCGGAAACGCACCCTGCGTGCCGTCCAAGGTACCGGCCATCCCGCTTACACCTACTATCCGCACAGGTGTGTCAACCTTGGGTCAGGTCGGTCCGAAGCAGGTCCCGCGCGGCCACCAGCCATCCCACCAGAGGCCACCCCACCAGGTGGGACGCCGCCCCGGGGCCCAGCCCCCATAAACGATCAGTGACGAGCCCGCGGACGCGCATCAGGGCGGGGCGTTGAGCAGGTAGCGCAGCAGGACGACGTCGCCGATCCGACGGGCCTCGGCCAGCGCCATCCGGCGGCCCGGATGGTGCGGGAAGGTGCCGGCGCCGACGAAGCGGGGCGCGGCGGGGTCCCCGACGAAGAACGGCGCTATCACCAGATGGATCTCGTCGACGAGCCCGGTGGCGAGGAACCGGGTGTGGATCGCACCGCCGCCCTCGACCATCAGCCGGCGTATGCCGCGCGCGGCAAGGTCCGCCAGGACGGTGTTCAGGTCGAGCGGGTCGCCGGCGTCCACGACGGATGCCACCCCGGCGAGCCGCCCGCGCGCTCTGTCCGCCGCGGGGCTCGCGGCATAGACGATCTTCTCGGCCTGCCCGGTGGTGAAGAAGCGGGCGTCGCGGTCGAGGTCGCCACGGCCGGTGAGGGTAACCTTGGCCGGGCTCTCCGGCCGGCCGCGGGCCACCCGCTCCTCGCGGCGGGCCGCCGAGCGGACCAGCAGCCGGGGGTTGTCGCGACGGATGGTGTTGGCGCCCACCAGGATGGCGTCGACACCGGCCCGGACCTCGTCGACCCGGTCGAGGTCGGCGTCGTTGGACAGCAGCAGCCGCCGCTCGCCGGCATCGTCGATACAGCCGTCCACGGACATCGCGACCGACAGCAGGACATACGGCCGTTGGCTCACACGCGGCGCTCCGGGCTCGTCCTGGCCTGCCATCTCACCGAATGTACCCACGCCTGGCCCAGCCGGGAGCGGGAGCCCCGCGGGCCGGGATCCGTCGGGTGCCCACGGGTGCGCCCCCAGGCGGACCGGGCCCGCCCGAGCCTCCCCGGAATGCCCACCGACCGCGTTGCCGGTGTTCTTCCCGCCGCCCTCGGTGGCCGTCAGCCGGAAAGCACGGGAGCAGGATTTCAGGAATATATGCCGACGACGCTCCCGGTGCCGTCCGGAGCGCCCAGGGCAGTATAACGTCCAGCTGGCGGTAAAAACCGCCTGCACGGCGCCGAAAACAGGGTGTGTCGTTCCTTCCGTCGGTGACACGCTTACGACCGACATCAGTCGCGACATTCTTCGACGCCGGCCGGAATCTGATTCGTGAAGCGCCGGCACCCACCGGCGCCCGGCCATCCGCTGCCAGCCGGCTGGCGTCGCCGGCAGCTACCTCGGCGGCGCCGGCGTCTACACTCGTAGCTCGTGGCGTCGCGCGCCGCCGGGGCCGGAAATTCGCCGGTGATGAGCAGTTCCGAAACAATTCCGGGGGAATTCCGGGGGAACGGAGCAGTCATGCCCACAGCGCTGATCATTGGTGCCGGGATCGCCGGCCCGGTCGCCGCGATGGCCCTGCGACGAGCTGGGATCGACGTCCTGGTGCACGAGGCGTACCCGGCCCCGGCCGCGGAGGCCGGTTCGTGGATCGGCCTGCAGACCAACGGCCTGGACGCGCTGCGGGCAATCGGCGCCGACCGTACCGTCCGCAGGCTCGCCGTCCCGACACCGTCGATCGCCTTCCGGACCGGCACCGGCCGGCCACTCGGCGAGATCCCGACCGGCCGGCCGCTGCCGGGTGGGACGGCGGGAGTGTCGATCAAGCGTTCCGACCTGCACCGCGCCCTGCGGGACGAGGCATCCCGCCGGGGCGTCGAGATCCGGCACGGCCAACGCCTGGTGAGCGTGGCCAGCGGCGCCGACGGGGTCGTCGCCACCTTCGCCGACGGCAGCACCGCCGTCGGCGACCTGCTCGTCGGCTGCGACGGCATCCACTCCCGGGTGCGGGAGTCGCTGAACCCGTCCGGCCCACGGGCACGCTACGTCCCGATACTGAACGTCGGCGGCTACGCCGACGTCACACCGCCGGGTGACCGCCCCGGCGTGCTGACGATGACCTTCGGCAGGCGGGCGTTCTCCGGCCGCCTCGTCACGCCCACCGGGCAGACATGGTGGTTCGCCAACCCGCCTCGGCGGGACGAGCCGGCCAACGGCGAACTGAGAGAGATCAGTGACGCGCAGTGGCGGGACTCGCTGCGCCAGCTCTACGAGCCCGACCGCTCCCCGATCATGGATCTGATCGGTGCCACCCCCGGGCCGCTGACCGGCTGGGCAACGTACGACCTGCCCACCGTCCCGGTCTGGCACGACGACCGGGCCGTGCTGATCGGCGACGCCGCGCACGCCACCTCACCCTCGTCCGGCCAGGGTGCGTCGATGGCGATCGAGGACGCGGTCGTGCTCGGGCAGTGCCTGCGCGACCTGCCGGTGCCGCGGGCGTTCGCCCGGTTCGAGGCGCTGCGCCGGCCCCGGGTGGAGCGGGTCGTCGCCGAGGGCCGGAAGTCCAGCCGGCTGCGCTCGGTCGGGCCGGTCGGCCGGCTGGCCCGCGGCCTCGTGCTGCCGCTGGTGCTCAGGCACGCCGCCGGCAGCGGCGCCGAGTCACTCGCCTGGATACACCAGCATCACATCGACTGGGACACCCCGGTGACGACCACCGGCGTCCCAGCCCCGACTCCCGCGAAAGACATCCCGACGAACCTGCCCGGCTGACACCCACCGGCCGCGGTCACCGCCAGCCCGATCCCGCCGGCCCGATCCCGCCGGACCACTCCGGCCGCGGGCGTCCGGCCACCGCAGTTGTGATCATGCGTTCGCATGGCCGGGGACGGCTGCCTCGCCGGCCGCGGCCCGACCGACCGACATATCGTCCTGTCCGGTGCCTTGCCCGGCCCGGCGGCAGCGACTAACGTACAACTCGATGGTTGTATATCAGGAGTCCGCCGAACGTGCCGACCGGCTCTTCCATGCCCTGGCCGACGCGACGCGGCGCGAGATCGTGGCCCTCACCCTGACCGGTGAGCACTCGGTCTCGCAGCTCGCCCGGCGGTTCCCGATGAGTTTCGCGGCCGTCCAGAAACACGTGGCGGTGCTGGAGCGCGCCGGGCTGGTCAGCAAGCAACGGCAGGGCCGGGAGCAGCGGGTACGGGGCAACGCGGACGCCCTGCGCGAGGCCCGTCGGCTGCTGGACCAACTGGCGGACGTATGGCGGGGGCGTCTCGACCGGATCAACATGATCCTCGCCGATCCCGATCCCGATCCC
>NZ_CAKKTL010000036.1:1464-4633 GCF_920664355.1 Protofrankia sp. CiP1_Cm_nod2 | reverse complement strand
CTCCGGCTCCGGCTCCGGAAACAGCGAAAACAGTGGGGAGCACGCACATGCCAGTGATCGACATCCAGAAGGACCCTGAAGCCCTCACACTGACGCTCACCGCGCGGTTCGACGCGCCGCCGCCGCGGGTGTGGCAGGTCTGGCAGGACCCCCGCCAGCTCGAGCGGTGGTGGGGCCCGCCGGCCTACCCCGCGACCGTCGTCGACCATGACCTGGCCCCCGGCGGTACGGTCACCTACTTCATGACCGGGCCGGAAGGCGACAAGCACCATGGCTGGTGGCACGTCCTGTCCGTCGACGCCCCGCACCGCCTGGAGTTCACCGACGGCTTCGCCGACGACGCCGGCCGCCCCAACCCCGACATGCCCGTCACGGCCGTCCGTGTACAGCTCACCGCGGACGGCGCGGCGGCCACCGTGATGACGATCGAGAGCGTCTTCCCCACGCTCGCGGTGATGGAGCAACTCGTGTCCATGGGCATGGTCGAGGGCATCTCCGCGGCCGTGGGCCAGATCGACACACTGCTGACCTCGCTCACCGTCTGATCCCACCGTCCGATCTCACCGTCTGACGAGGCCTGCCCCGGCAGCCCCGGCAGCCCCGGGCGTCGGCCAAGCAGCGTAAATCCGCCCGCGACCACCCACGCAGGCCATGATCGGCGTAAGTTTGTCGTTGTGTACGCTTCTGCGACCAAAAAGCGTACACAACGACAAAATCTCCTGGATCATGGCCTGTACGGCTGGCTGTGGAGGGGATCCGCGTTATTTGATGGGCTGTCAGAGGATTTTCCGGTAGCCGCCGACGACGGGGGCCTCCAGCTGCGGAAATGGCTCGCTGGCGCTGGGTACTACGCCGTTGCTCGGGCGCTCCTGGTCAGCCGGCAGTGGTTTCGTGGGGTGGGATCACCGCTGTAGGAAGACGACCTGGTCGGGGCCGAGGGTGCCCGGCTCCTGTAAGAGCTTGTCGAGTGCGCTCACGACAGCGCCTACAAAGGCTCTGTCCTGCGGAAACGCCTTTGTCGAGATCAGGACGATGCCGGCGTGGGAGCGTCCGCCGGCCCGGTACTGGGCGTCCAGCGGCAGAAAATCCCTGACGTTGAGTGTGACGAGCGCACGTCCCTGGCGCGCAGCCTCCGCCAGCACTTGATCATCGGGTAGCGAGACCAGCGCCGGGTCAGCGACGACCGAGGCGACGTCGTGTCCCTTCCCGACGAGCTGGGCGGCTGTCCGCTCCCCGAGCATCTCGTCGAGTAACAGGGGGTGGCTCATCCGGCCAGCAGGTCCTGCTCGCGACGCCAGGCCCGCTCGGCCGCCTGCTCGGCCTCGTCAGCGGCGGCGATCTCGGCATCGACCTCCAGCGGGTAGGCGGCCCAGTACCGCAGCGCCGTGCGGAGCAGCCGCGGCGGCAGGCCCGTGTTGTCCGCGACCAGGGACAACAGCCCCTGCTCGGCCAGCTCCGGTTCGGCCGCCCTGGCGGAGCGGACCGCCCGCACGACCTCCCAGACGTCAGGCCCGCCGACCAGGCCCGCCCGCCGGCCCGCCGGCCCTTCCCGGAAGGTGATGCCGGGATGTTCCGTCGTCCGCAGCCCCTCGTCCACCAGCCGGTTCGCCGCTGACGACAGCGAAAGACCTGGATGGGTGGCCACGTACGCCTGTAGGCGTACCGCGACGGCGGCATCGAACCGCACCGGTGTGGGAGCCTTCCTCGCCATACGACTACAGTGTAGTCGCCATCTTGACAGTCACCAGCCTGACGGCATGCGGGCTCCGCACGGAGATCCGTTTTCCCGACCTGACAACCAGCGACCTGACCGAACGAACCGGTCAGTCAGCGCGGGGGGGCGACTCCACAGCCCCGGTCGACTACGGGGCCCAGAGCGTGTCGACGGGCAGGACGTGCAGGCGGTCCTCGAACGTGTACGAGCGTGCTCCCAGGTAGAACACGACACCGGCTGTGAACGCGTCGCCGGTGGTGTCACGGAGTTTGCGAAGCGGGGCGAAGTCCTCACCCGGTACCCGGCCAGCCGCTTTGACCTCGAATGCCACCAGCGCCCCGTCATCGCGTTCGACAACAAGGTCGACTTCGTCGCCGTCACGAGTGCGCCAGTGGCCGGCCCCGCTGACCCAGTCCGCCCAGGACGCCTGCTTGAGCAGCTCGGTGACGACAAACGTCTCCAGGAGATGTCCGAACTCGGTGAGCGTGGTCGGATTACGGGCGGCCAGTTTCCGCGGCGTCAGCCGCAGCAGCCGAGCCGCCACCCCGGAGTCCAGGATGTGGATTTTCGGCGACGCCGTGGACCGTGTGGTAAGCGTGTTCCCCCATGCCGGGAGACGGTAAAGCAGGAACACCGCCTCGAGCAGCCGTAGATAGCTGTACGCGGTCCTCTCGTCGAGACGGACGCTCGACGCGGCCCGAGCGATGTTGAGTACCTGCGCGGTCTGGCCCGCCAGCCGCTCGAACAGGACCGGCAACGAAGCCGCCTGGCGGATCCTGGCAAGCTCCCCCACGTCGCGTTCGAGGCCGAGCCGGACGTAGTCGTCGAGCCAGCGGTTCCGCGAAGCGAGCGAGGCCCGCGCGAGCGCCGACGGGAACCCGCCTGCCGTAACGCTGTCGATGTACTCCTCACGGCTGGTCACCGACGGCCGGGCCGCGGCTACCACGGCGGCCGGGTCTGCGAACAGGTCCTCCAACAGGTGCTCGTGAGCTCCCCGGAGCTCACCCTGTGACAGCGGATATACCGGCAGCCGGTGCAGACGGCCAGTGAGCGCCTGCGCAGCCTGGGGCAACGCCTCGTGACGTGCCGAGCCCGTCAGGACGAAGCGACCGGGCCGGCCGTCACGGTTGAGCTCAGCCTTGATCGCGTCAAGGACAAGCGGGACGTGCTGGTACTCGTCGATACAGACCGGTCGTGGGCCCGCGACAAACGTGCCCGGGTCCCGGGCCACCGCGTCGCGCACGGCCACGTCGTCCAGGTCGACCAGCTCCGCGCCAACCGCGCCGGCGAGGTTTCTGAGCAGGGTCGACTTGCCCACCGACCGGGGGCCCTGAAGAAGGACCACCGGCTCCTCGAGCATCCGACCCGCGACGATGGGAGCAAGCCGCCGTGGCACCAGGCCGCGCAACCGTGCACTCACAGCCAAGATTCTATCTGATCTACGGATCCGTCGGA
>NZ_CAKKTL010000036.1:0-1060 GCF_920664355.1 Protofrankia sp. CiP1_Cm_nod2 | reverse complement strand
CCGCCTGCCGGGAGCCTCCGGACAGACACTTTCCGTGATGGCTTCGACTGCCCAGGCGATCCCTTCGGTAGCATGTATCTATGTAGATGGCATCTACATAGACGGGATTCAGGTGTGACGACGGGTTTTGTCGGACGAGCGGCCGAGCTCGCTCTCCTGCGGAAACGGCTGGACCGGGTCGCCGCCTCGCATTCCGGGGCGGCGCTCGCCATCCGAGGCCGCCGCCAGGTGGGCAAGTCACGCCTCGTGCAGGAGTTCTGCGATCAGGCCGGCGTCCCCTACCTGTTCTTCACCGCCACCAAGGGTGCCTCACCGGTCGAATCGGTGGCCGCCTTGTTCGCGGACCTGAAGGAATCGTCCCTGCCGACCGATCGTGAACTCGTCCCCGCGCGATCCACGGGAAGCTGGCCGGACGCCTTCCGCGTCCTCGCCTCGGTCCTGCCGGACGCGCCGGCGATCATCGTCCTCGACGAGCTCCCCTGGCTCGCCGAACAGGACGACCTGTTCGACGGCGCGCTGCAGACGGCCTGGGACAGGCTGCTCGCCGGACGGCCGGTGCTCCTGCTGCTGCTCGGCAGCGACATCCACATGATGGAACGGCTCACCGCCTACGACCGCCCGTTCTTCGGCCGGGCCGACAACCTCGTCCTCGGCCCCCTCAACCCGCTGGAGACCGCTCACGCTCTCGGCCTGGACGCGGCCGACGCCATCGACGCCCACCTGGTCTCCGGCGGACTGCCTGGCATCCTGCGGAGCTGGCCGCACGGGACCCCGCCGCTGCCCTTCCTGGAACAGGAGTGCGCCGACCCGGCCTCGCCGCTGTTCAGCGTGCCGGAATCCACGCTGATGGCCGAATTCCCCACGCCCGACCAGGCGCGGCGCGTCCTCGAAGCGGTGGGTGCCGGGGAGCGCACCCATGCCAACATCGCCGCGGCGGCGGGCGGCCGGCAGGGTGCTCTGCGTTCGGGGTCGCTGTCGCCGCTGCTGCGCCGGCTTGTCGAGGAGAAGCGGGTGCTCGCCGTCGACGAGCCCCTCTCGACACAGCCCGGCAGGCCCGCGC
>NZ_CAKKTL010000035.1:0-30745 GCF_920664355.1 Protofrankia sp. CiP1_Cm_nod2 | reverse complement strand
TACTAAAGCGGAAACTAAAGTTCCGCTAGTGCTGCGACCGCTGACGTCGGGCTGGTTCAGGAAATGTGATTCTTGTGACCTGGACGCCGTCGCCGGGCTGTCGCACAATGACGCGCCTCGAAGACCCAGGAGCGTGGGACCGGCCTGCGCCGACCGCCGAGTGTTGGTGTTAGTGCTGGTGCTGACAGCGGAATTAGTGCCGTCCAAGGATCGCCCCACAGGATGTGGGACGCGGTTTCACCGGTTTCACCGGCCACGGCCGATGACGAACGGAGACGACGGATGGACAGCATCGAGGACCTGGTCGCGCTCGTCCGCGACGAACTGGGCCTGCCGGTGTCGACCACCGACACCGGCAGGGAACTCGACGAGATACCCGGCTGGGACTCGGTGCACCTGCTCACCCTCGCGACCATCCTGGAACGGACGACCGGGCAGCGGCTGTCCCTGCCGGACGTCCTGGAGGCGACGAGTCTGGAGCGGCTCTACGCGCTGACCACCGGCCGGTAGAGCACCACCGTACCGGGTTCCACCGGGTTCCACCGGGTTCCACCGGGTTTCAGCGCGTTCCACCGGTCCGCTGAGCCCAGCGGGGTTCACCCGGGCCCAGCGGATTTCATTGGCGCCGGACCACATCGGGCGGCGCTGGTGCCCGCGTCCCGCGGTTCACCGGATCCGCGTCGGGGCTTCGACAGCCTGCGTCGGGGCTTCGACAGTGGGCGCAAGCCGTCCACCGACCGGACGGGCACCGCCGCCACGAACCAGCGCCGGCCGGGAATTGCCGGGACGGACGGTTACACCCACGCGTTTCCGTGGCCTGTCACGGCCCCGTTCCGGCGGATTACCGGCGGAGCGACCACGGCAAAGACCGTATGACGTTCCCTGAGCCGCGTCCGGATGCCGGTGCGCACCGGTCGCGGTGGCGTACAGGAAAACTTTAGAGCGGACCGGAATCTTGGCAAGAATGACAGAGGTAGCCAACGGCACACGGGCCGGCGTCAGCATCGGGGTCGGCGTCAGCATCCCCGAGCAGGACGTCCGCGATCCTCGCCGCAGACTGTCCCACCTGTTCGATCCCGACTCGTTCACATCGTTCCCCGCCACCGGCAGCGGCCGCGTGCTCGCCGGGCGTGGCCGAATCAACGGCATTCCGGTCATCGGCTACTGCACGGACGGCAGCCGGATGGGCGGGGCGCTCGGCGCCGAGGGTTCCAGGCACGTCGTGGCCGCCATCGACGAGGCGGTCCGCACCGCAAGCCCGGTCATCGGGCTGTGGCACTCCGGTGGGGCGAGCCTCGCCGAGGGTGTCGAAGCGCTCGACGGCATCGGCCAGATCTTCGCCGCCATGATCCACGCATCCGGCCGGGTACCGCAGATCTCGGTGGTGCTCGGGCCGGCCGCCGGCGGTGCGGCGTACGGGCCGGCGCTGACCGACGTCGTGATCATGGCGCCGGCCGGTCGCGTGTTCGTGACCGGCCCCGACGTCGTGCGCAGCGTGACCGGAGAACAGATCGACATGGAGGGGCTCGGCGGCGCCGACGCGCACGGCCGCCGCTCCGGTGTCGTCCACGTGCTGGCCCGTTCCGAGCGGGACGCCTACCAGCGGGCCCGCCGGATCGCCTCCCTGCTCGCCGACCCGGGCCGTTTCGACCTTGGTGTCGGCCGGGGCCTGGCCGCCGCCCTCCCCGGGCCCAGGACCGAGCCCGGCGCCGACGAGATCAGCGCCACCATGGAGGTCGGCACCATCGAGGTCGGCGCCAGTACGCTCAGTGTCAGCGGCCCCGGCACCGGCACGGTCGGCACCGCCGAGGTGGGTGCCAGCGACGCCGGTGAGGATCTGCGGGCGCTGCTGCCGGACCGGCCGCGGCGGGCCTACGACGTCCGGCCGCTGGTGCGCCGGCTCGTCGACGACGACCCCACCGGCGACGGTTTCGAGGAGCTGCAGCCCCGCTGGGCGCCCAACATCGTCGTCGGGCTCGGCCGTCTCTACGGCCACAGCGTCGGCGTCATCGCGAACAACCCACTGTGCAAGGGCGGCTGCCTGGACTCGCTGAGCGCCGAGAAGGCCGCCCGGTTCGTCCGCATGTGCGACTCCTTCGGTATCCCGCTGGTCGTGGTCGTCGACGTTCCCGGCTACCTGCCGGGCGTCCGCCAGGAATGGGACGGGGTGGTGCGCCGCGGCGCCAAACTGCTCTACGCGTTCGCGGAGGCCACGGTGCCGCGCGTCACGCTCGTCACCCGGAAGTCCTTCGGCGGGGCGTACATCGCGATGAACTCCCGCTCGCTGGGCGCCACCGCCGTCCTGGCCTGGCCCGAGGCGGAGGTCGCCGTCATGGGCGCCGAGGCTGCGGTCGGCATCCTGCACCGCCGGGCCCTGGCCGCGGTGTCCGACGACGAGCGGCCGGCGCTGCTCGCCCGGCTCGTCGACGACCACGCCCGCACCGCCGGCGGGGTCGACCGGGGGCTGGCCCTCGGTGTCATCGACGCCGTCATCGATCCCGCCGACACCCGCCGGCGCATCGCGCAGGTCCTCGCCGACGCGCCCGCCCGCCGCGGCCGCCACGGCAACATCCCCTTGTGACGGCCTCCCGGTAATGATCCCCTTGTTACCGCCCCTGGCCACCGAGGTGGCAGCGGTGTGGTTCGGTGGTGTGGGCGAAGCCGTGACCACCGGATACAGGTGCTCCGGGCTGAAACAAACGGGTGCCCCGGGCTGGTAGCAGCGACGGCCGCGAGTTCAATGGGGGTATGGCAGTAGTCGGCTGGGTGGCGTTCGGAATTCTCCTGTTGGTGTGCGTGGTGGCGCTGTACGACGTCCTGCAGCGTCGGCACTCGATCCTGCGCACCTTTCCCGTCATCGGGCATCTGCGCTTCCTGCTGGAGGATGTCGGCCCGGAGCTGCGCCAGTACATCGTGACCGGCAACGACGAGGAGCGGCCGTTCAGCCGCGACCAGCGCCGATGGGTGTACGCCACGGCCAAACGGGCCAACGCCAGCTTCGGCTTCGGCACCGACAACGACCTGGAGCTGTCGGCGAACTACCTCATCGTCAAACCGGCGGTCTTCCCGCTGCCGGCGCCCGCACCCGACGACGACCGGCTGGAATGCCGCAAGGTGCTCGGTGCGGCGCGCGGCCGGGCCCGCGCGTTCCGGCCGGCATCGGTGGTCAACATCTCGGGGATGAGCTTCGGCGCGCTGAGCGCACCGGCGGTCGCCGCCCTGAACAAGGGGGCCGCCATCGCCGGCTGCCTGCACAACACCGGCGAAGGAGGCATCTCCGAACACCACCTACACGGCGGTGACCTGGTCTTCCAGATCGGCACGGGCTATTTCGGCTGCCGCACACCCGACGGCCGGTTCAGCCTCGAACGCCTGGTGGAGCTTGTCGACCGGCACCCGATCCGCGCGGTGGAGATCAAACTCAGTCAGGGGGCGAAACCCGGCCTCGGCGGCGTCCTGCCCGCGGCGAAGGTCACGCCCGAGATCGCCCGCATCCGGGGGGTGCCGGCCGGGCAGACCTGCGTCAGCCCGTCCACCCATTCGGCGTTCAGCGACGTGGACAGCCTGCTCGACACCGTCGAGGAGATCGCCGCGGCGACCGGGCTACCGGTCGGGATCAAGTCGGCCGTGGGCGAGCTGGGCTTCTGGGAGGACCTCGCCAACCGGATGGTGACCACCGGCCGTGGGGTCGACTTCATCACCATCGACGGGGGCGAGGGCGGCACCGGCGCGGCACCGCTGGCCTTCAGCGACCATGTCGCGCTCCCGTTCAAGCTCGGCTTCAGCCGGGTCCACGCCATCTTCGCCACCGCCGGGCTCGACGAGCGGACCGTCTTCGTCGGCTCGGCGAAGCTCGGCTTCCCCGAGACCGCGCTGCTGGCCATGGCCATGGGCTGCGACCTGGTCAACGTCGGCCGGGAGGCGATGCTGGCCCTGGGCTGCATCCAGGCGCAGCGCTGCCACACCGGCCACTGCCCCACCGGGGTGGCCACCCAGTCCCGCTGGCTGACCCGCGGGCTCGACCCCCAGGACAAGGCGGCCCGGGTCGCCAACTACGTCAGCGGGCTGCGGCACGACCTGCTGCGGCTCGCGCACGCCTGCGCCGTCAGCCACCCGGCCCTGGTCACCCTCGGCTCCTTCGAGATCCTCGACGGCCACTTCGGCTCCCGGCCCGCCAGCGAGGTCTTCGACACCACCGGCGCCCGCGGCCCGAAAAAGCCGGACGGCCGGGTGGTGTGACGACGCGGCTCGGGCGATCACTCCAGCAATCGCTCCAGGGGGACGCGGCTGGTGACGCGGACTGCCGCCCGGCTGCCACGGCGGCTCTGGCGGTCTTGGCGGGGACAAGTCCGCCAAGCGGGACTCAGCCGCCGAGCGGGCCCCATTTGTCGAGCGGGGCTCAGTCGTCCACCAGGATGGCCTGGTGCAGTTCGCGTACGGCGCGGCCCGGCTCAAGGCCGAGTTCGGCGACAATGGTGTGCCGGGCGCGCTGGTAGACCTGCAGCGCGGCGGCCCGCCGGCCGCTGCGGTGCAGGGCCAGCATGAGCTGGCGATAGAACACCTCGTGCAGCGGATATTCGGTGACCAGATTCCGCAGGAGACCGACCAGTTCCCGGTGCCGGCCGAGCCGGAAGTCGCATTCGACCAGATTCTCGTAGCACTCCAGCCGCAGTTCGTCGAGCCAGGCGACGAAACCGTCGACGATCTCGCCCCCGCGCTGGTCCTCCAGGACCCGGCCACGCCACAGCTCCAGCCCGCTGGTCAGGAAGGTGGAGGCCGACTCGTAGTCACTCACCCGGAATGCCGCCCGCCCGTCGTCGAGCAGCCGCAGGAACTCCAGCAGATCCAGCTCGTCCGGGCCGACGCGCATGAGATAGCCCGGTGAACGGGTCACCAGGCCGGAGCAGTCCCGGCCGTTGGCGGCGAGGAACTTGCGCAGCTGCGAAACATAGACGTGCAGGCCCGCGACGGCCCGGCGCGGAGGTGAGTAACCCCACAGTTCCGCGACGAGCTGTTCCGTCGAGACCACCTCGTTCGCCTTTATGAGGAGAACCGCCAGAAGAGTCGCCACCTTCCGCGCGTTGATGGACGCCACCCGATCGTTCTCAATTATCCGCAACGGGCCCAGCAACTGGAACATGGGATCAGACCTCCGCAGACGAGTGGATTTCGCCGGCCGCAGCCGGCTGGCCCCCGTTCCGCCCAGTCTCACATACTCATCCACTCCCGGCATCGGAGGAACCCCATATCCGTTCACGAATTCTCGGCCTGGAAGTGGTAACGGAGGACACATTGTTTCTTATTCATGCCTGGAATTCTGCGCCGTGTGACGTCGCCGAGGCGGGTGCGCGGTGCCAGCCGGGCCAGGGCCGCCGGGGAGGGGACCTGCGGGCGTGCGGCGGGCATGGGGTCAGAGGCGGCCCGGTGGTCCGTGCGCCGAGGTTCAGCTCGTCGGCGATCTCCTTGTTCTTCCGGCTCCTTGTTCTTCCGGCCGGTGCCAGCGACGTACACGATCTCGCGTTCACGGCCGGTGCGGGAGGCAAGCGGCGGGTACGCCGGCCCGTCCGCGGGCCGGAAGAGAAGATCACCGGGCATCGTGGTGAAAATTCCCCAATTCCACACCCGTTCGGCACACGGAGGAAAGGATCCACGGCATGGGTCCGCCGTTGAAAGGGGCCGGATTATCGGCGGGCGTCGCGGGGGCGGCTCGGCGGCAGGAGGAGATATGCCGCTGGACAGGAGGCGCTCACCACCGTGCCGAAGTCGACGTGGCGACGCCGGAACAGATTTGCGGCCTGCGGCTCCGGGGCGGCGTACGAATGGCCGGCATTACACCGGCGGGAACGGGCTGTGGCGCCGTACCTCATTCGCCGCGTCCTCCCAGCCAGCCCGGTGTGTCGACGTCCGCACCGTACCGGTGTGACACTCCAGTTTGCAAGAGCCGAGTAAGTCAGAAATCCATTACACCGGGTAGCCGGAGGCCGGTGGCAATGACCGACATCAGCGCCTCCAGCTGGCCGGCGCGCTCCGGTGCCTGCTCCCGGACCCAGGCGATGGCGCTGACCAGGGCGATCACCTCGTCGACCCCGATGTCCGCGCGGACCTCCCCGGCCCGCTGGGCCCGGGTGAGCAGCGCCGCGGCGGCGTCGTCCACGTTCCGGCAGGAGTGGTGCAGCGCGGACCGCGCGTCGCGGGGCCCGCTGAGCAGCGCGGCGGCAACACCACGATAGGTAGCCACGTACGCCACCAGATCGGACAGCCAGGTGATCAGGGCGGTACCCGGGGCATCCGACTCGAGCAGCCGGTCCGCCTCCGCGCAGATGGCGGCGGTGCGGTCGTGCACCAGCGCCTCCAGCAGCGCCTCCCGGCTGGCGAAGTGCCGGAACAGCGTGCCGATGCCGACACCCGCGCGCCGGGCCACCTCGTTGAGGGATATCTCGTCGTCCTGGCTGGTCATGGCCTCCCTGGCCACGGCGAGGATCCGCTCCCGGTTGCGCCGTGCGTGGGAGCGCATCGGCCGTCCGGGGGCCTGCGTCAGGTCACTCATACGCCCCGCCACCCATGCGAAACCTCCCTGGTTCGACCAGACTCCTTCGCTGAGCCTATGAACTGCGGCCCGCACAGGCGGCGGGTTCGCCTCCGACGGCCTCCTCCGGAGCCGCTGCCGCCTGACGCCCGGACCGGCCAGTGGTTACCGTCCGCATTTACCTGACACTGACATGACGGACGGTAGGCTCAACATTGACTGCTTGTAGATAAATAATTGTTTTACTCGACGCATCCGGGCAGACCGGGTGAGAGCCGACCGGAATTCTGGGCGCCATAACTTCCGTGTCAGTGGTGACGCGATGATGCGGCGGTCCGCCGTGACGCCGATCCAGGTGTCCGGTACCGGGCCGGGACCAGGCTCGGCCAGCCGCTGGGCCAGCCCGTCGGTGCCCCGGTCCAGGCCACGGCGACGGCCTGCCTCAGCAAGTACCCCCGCCAGCGCGGCCAGCGGACCGGCCTTCACGGTGACGAACGGCTCCGGGCCGGCGACCGATATACTGACACCGCGGTGAGCTTCGGAGAAGGGTGAAGGCGTCCGCCCCGGCTGCGGTCTTCCAGGCGCCCAACACCATGTTTGAACTCGTCCGGTCGACGGCCTGAGCCGAGCACCGGTAGGAAACGATGGCCCGGAGTTTTGCCGGAACGCTTTTCACATCCGGCCGCTGGGAGGCGTACACGGGTATGAATGCCCGCAGCGAGGAAAACCAGTGACGCGTACCCCGGCCGAGCCTGCGGCGGGTACATCGGTCGAGCCGGTGGAGAGCACGGTAGCCGAGCTGCTCGCCAACAGGGGTGCGTCAAGCCGCCTGCCGCTGGCGGAACCGGAACCGCTTCCCGGCACCGGGACACTGGACATGCGCAACCTGGAGGCATGTGACCCGGTGTCGGGCCTGCGGGTGCCGGTCCGCCGCTATGCGCCCCGCGGCCAGACGTCCGCGTTGCCGGCGGTGCTCTACATTCATGGCGGCGGCTGGGTGATCGGCAGCATCGACATGGTGCACTTCCTGGTCGCGCCGCTGGCCGTCACGCTGGACGCGGTCGTGATTTCGGTGGGTTACCGGCTCGCGCCCGAGCACCCGTTCCCCGCCGCGTTCGACGACTGCCTCGCCGTCCTGCGCTGGATGGCCGCCGAATCAGCCGAGCTCGGCATCGATCCCACCCGGATCGCGCTGAGCGGGGTGAGCGCGGGCGGGACGCTGGCCACCGGGGTGGCTCTCGCGGCACGCGACCACGGCGGCCCCGCGATCCGCCTGCTGCACCTGGTCACGCCTTCGCTGGACGACCGGGCCGACACCGCCTCGATGCGCAGGCGGTGGGGGCCGGAGCACCTCAGCCCACGGCTGGCGCGGGAGTGCTGGGCCGCCTATCTGCGTGATGTCGCGGGCGACGTGCCCGCGGTCGCCGCCCCGGCCCGGGCGGGCGACCTCGCCGGCCTGCCGCCCACCTTCATCGCGGCCGGTGAGCTCGACGCGGTCCGTGACGAGGCCCTGTTGTTCGCCTTCCGCCTGATCCAGGCCGGCGTCCCGGTCGAGCTGCACCACTATCCGGGTGCCACGCACGGCCTTGGCGGTGATGTCGGGCCGGGCCTGCGTCAGCGGATCACGCAGACCGTGCCGGCCGTCCTGCGGGAAGCGCTCTTCCAGGCCTGACCGCGCCGGCGGCCCCGGGCCGGGAGGAGGCCCGGGGCGTGCCCCAGCGCCGGCCGGGTTCGGCCGGCCGGGCCTCAGCTGGCCGTGTCGGCTGTCGCCGGGGTGGCCGGGACCGCGTCGACGGCCGCCGGGGCCCGGCCGCGGCCGGGGCCGAACCAGAACCCCAGGGACACCAGGATGCCGATGACCGCCGGCACGGTGAGCCAGGTGAAGACCCGGGCGAAGTGGTCCACCGCGCTGCCGGTGCCCTGGGTGAACGGCAGCAGGAACACGGCGATGCCGATCAGGCCGCCGACGGTGATGGCCACCTGCACGATCCCGGCGGTGATACCGGTGTCCTGCGGGCCGGCGCTGGAGAGGATGACGACGTTGAACGGGACGATGGCCAGGCCGACGCCGATCCCGATGACGATGATCTGTGGCAGTACCGAGGAGGCGTAGCCGGCGCCGTCGTCCACCTGGCTGAGCCAGGCCACGCCGGCCGTGACCACCGCGAGTCCCGCCACGCCCCGGCCCTTGAGACTGATCGAGCTGGCCAGCTTGGTGATCAGCGAGGCGCTGAGCAGGATCGAGATGGCGAAGGGCAGCAGCCCGAGCCCGGTCCGCACCGGGCTCAGACCGAGCACGGCATGCAGGTACTGGGCCAGGAAGAACAGGAAGCTGCCCAGCACCGCGGCCAGCAGCGTGAGGTTGAGAAAGCCGCCGAGCCGGTCCCGGTGGGCGAAGATCCGGCCTGGCAGCAGCGGCTCGGCGGAACGGGAGTCCACCACCGGCAGGAGCGCGAACAGCACGACGGCGGCCGCCAGCGAGACGATCGTCCCCGCGTCCCGCCAGCCGCTGTCGGCCGCGTGGACCAGGCCGTACACACCGCCGGTCAGTGCCGCGGTCACCAGGGCCGCGCTGGGGATGCCCAGCGAACGCTGGTTGCGGACGGCGTCGTGGGTCCCGAGTACGCGCAGGGCGACGACAAGGATCAGCGTGGCTACCGGGACGTTCACCAGGATGCTCCACCGCCAGCTGCCGGCCGAGGTCAGCAGCCCGCCGAACACCATGCCGGATGCCGAGCCGAGCGCGGTGACGGTGGAGTAGAGGCCGAACGCCCGCTGCCTGCGCTCCCCCTCGGACAGGATGGTCAGCAGCGCCAGCGCGCTGGGGCCGGCCAGCGCCGCCCCGGCTCCCTGCAGCACCCGGCCGGCGAGCAGCACCGCGACGTCCTGCGCGAGACCGGCGACCAGCGAGGCGACGGCCACCAGGCCGATACCGAAGAGGAACACCCGGCGGTAGCCGAACACGTCCCCGAGTCGTCCGGCGACGAGGAGCAGCGCGCCGAAGGCGAGATAGAACCCGTTGAGGATCCAGGCGCCGGTGGTGATGCCGGCGTCGAAGCGGGCCTGGATCTGCGGCAGCGCCACGTTCACGACCGTGCCGTCCAGCTGCAGCAGGTACTCGGCACCGACGATCGCGGCGAGCACGAGCCCCCATGCCCTGGGCGGACCACCACCCGTCGTGGTCGTACTGGAACCGGTTTCGGTGCTCACGATGCCTCCTGGAGCGGACGGGGATTATTTTGAGGGTGGCTCACCTTACGAGTTCGGCCTGATAATATGAGCCAGCCTCGACTTGTCAAGCCGGAGGTCTCCGATGGGGGATAGCGCCGTGGGGATAGCGCCGTGGGGGACAGAGCCCTGGGGGACAGAGCCCTGGGGGACAGAGCCCTGGGGGACAGAGCCGTGGGGGACAGAGCGGTGAGCGAGCAGCCCCCGAAGGAACGGCCCGCTCCCGCCGGCAGGGCACGCCGGGCGGACGCCCGGCGCAACCACGAAGCGATCATGCACACGGCGCGCGAGGCCTTCGAGGCCGGGGGCTCCGCGGCGCCTCTGGAGGAGATCGCCGCCCGGGCGGGGGTCGCCATCGGCACCCTGTACGGGCACTTCCCCACCCGGGAGTCGCTGATCGAGGCCGCGACCAGGGACGGCCTCGACGCACTGATCGCGTTCGCCGACGAGGCCGCCGTGACCGGCGACCCCCTGGCCGCCCTGCGGGACTGGACGGCGCAGGCGGTGCGGTACTGCAGCACCTTCCGCGGGCTGATGGGGCTGCTGACGCGCAGCCGGCACGGCGAGGGCGCCCTGTCCGGCTCGTGCACCGACATGTACCAGTGCGGCGCCGGCCTGCTGCGCTCGGCGCAGGCCGCCGGGCGGGTACGGCCGGGCTTCACCGCCGAGGACCTGTTCGGCGTCATCAGCGCCGCCGCCTGGGTGCGGGAGCGCTCGCCCGCCGGCCGGGACGGCAGCACCCGGATGCTGGAGCTGTTGCTGGACGCCGCTGTCACTGACAGTGCCGGACAGACTGGCCCGGATGGTTCTGCTTCGGCCCAAGGCCCGCTTTAGAGCCCTGCTGCCACAATCCATTCCGTCCGAGCCTCTTGGCTGGTGGAAGCGTGAGGGAGCGCGATTGTGTCGGTGGGGCCACATGGGCATACGGCTGAGAACAGCGCCCGGGAACCGCGTCCTGGCGCACAGCCGGTGACCGTCGGCTACCCCTGAGCGGACGCCGGCAACACCGCACAGACACCGGTGGGAAGGACCACGGGCAGCACAGGCACCAGCGGCCCGCACTCGCCGTCGAACTCCGCCCGGCACCAGCCGGCCCGGCCATGCGCACGAAACCGGCCGTACCAGCCCGGACCGTCCGACGGAATTTCCGGGTACGACATTTTCCGAACACGCCACCAGGCCCGGAAATGCCTCGACGTATTTTTTCGACGAAACGGAGTTCCCATGCATTCCCGCAGGAGTTTTCTCACCCTTTCGGTGGGCTCGCTGGCCGTGTTCGGCCTGGGCTCAGGCCTGGTGGCCTGCGGGGAGGACTCCTCGCCGAGCGGGACCGGCGGGACGCCGAAGAGCGGCGGCAGCATCACTTTCGCCACCACCGCCGAGCCCGACAGCTGGGACCTGCACGTCTCGGTCTCCACGCTGTCGTCGTTGATCCTGCGCGCCGTGTACGACTCGCTGGTGTACCAGAAGACGGACGGCACCTTCGAGCCGTGGCTGGCGAAATCCTGGGAGATCTCCGACGACGGCCTGCGGTACACGTTCCAGCTGCGCGACGACGTCACCTTCCACGACGGGACCCCGTTCAACGCCGAGGCGGTGAAGGCCAACTTCGACCACATCGTGGATCCGGCGACGAAGTCCCGGAACTCCAAGACCCTGCTCGGCCCCTACGACCGGACCGAGGTCACCGGCGACTTCAGCGTGGTCGTGCACCTGAAGTCACCGCACTCGCCGCTGCTCGGCGCGTTGAGCAGCCCATACCTGAGCTTCCACTCGCCCGCCGTGCTGCGCGCCAACCCGGCCGACATCACCTCGGGCGGCAAGTTCCTGGTGAGCACCGGGCCGTTCGTGTCCTCGTCGCTCACCCCGGGGCAGAACGCCGTGTTCACCCGCCGCCCGGGCTACCGCTGGGCGCCGGCGTCGGCGTCGCACCCCGGGGAGGCCTACCTCGACCAGTATGTCGTGCAGTTCCTCGCCGACGACGCCGCCCGGGTCGGCGCGCTGACCTCGGGGCAGCTCGACGTGGCCGACCAGATCCCCGCCACCAGGCTCGCGCAGCTGCGCACCCAGCCGAGCATCAAGCTGGTCAGCCGCGAGACCGTCGGGTCACCGTTCACCTATTCGCTGAACACCACCAGGGCCCCGTTCGACAACCGGGACGTGCGCGTCGCGTTCCAGTCCGCCGTCGACACCGAGGCGATCACACAGGGCCTCTTCCAGGGTGTCTACAGCAGCGGCCGGTCCGTGCTGACCTCGTCCACCCCGGGCTACGACAAGTCGGTGGAGGGGATCTGGGGCTACGACAGGAACCGCGCGATCAGCCTGCTGGAGAAGGCCGGCTTCACCGCGACCGACAGCGAGGGCTACCGGGCTCGTGACGGGCGGCGGCTGAGCGTGACGCTGGCCTTTGCCGCCTCCTTCACCAGCGAGGAGCAGCGCAACTACCACACGGCGTTGAAGGACGCGGTCAAGCAGGTCGGTTTCGAGGTCGTCCTGCGCCCGCTGGACACCCCGTCGATCGTGCAGGCGTTTGCCACGGGCGACTACCACCTGGGATCCGGCTCGCCGTCGGCGATCGACGGCTCGATACTGCGCACGCTGTTCTACTCCAGCCAGTTGCCGGGCGTCGGCGGGGCGAACGCCGCCAGGGTCAACGACCCGGAGGTCGACGGCTGGTTGGACGAGGCGCTGCGCACGCGCGACGTGGCGGGCCAGAACGTGCTGTACGGCAAGGTGCAGCACAAGGTCCTCGCCGAGGCGTACGTGCTGCCGACCTTCGTGTCGAAGCGCACCTACGGCGTGCAGGAGCGGGTGCAGGGCTTCGCGCTGGGAGCGGGGAACCTGCCGACGCTGTCGGAGGTCTGGGTGAGCTGACGCCCGTGGCCGCCGGCCGGCCCGCGACCGCTCGCGCTGATACCGGACGCGAGCGGTCACAGGCCGGCCGGCCTCACTCAAGGATCGCTTTAGAACCTGCTGCCAGCATCCGTACGGTACCCGTGGTGTGTCCCGCGAGAGACGGAGGAACGCATGTCGTCAGATCTGGGTGGACGCGAACTGCACCTGAGCGTTCACCCGGTGGCGGCCGGGCACCATCCGGGGGCGTGGCGATGGCCGGGCGCGGACCCGCTGGCGTTCTCCCGCATCGAGGGCTATCTCGAGGTGGCGCAGGTGGCCGAGCGTGGGCGGCTCGACTCCATCTTCCTGGCGGACGTCCCGGGCCTGCACGCCGACATCGACGACTATCCGCAGCTCAACGGCCTCGAGCCGACGCTGATCCTGACCGCGATGGCGGTGGTCACCGAACGGATCGGGCTGGTCGGCACCGCCTCGACCACGTTCAACGAGCCGTTCAACATCGCCCGCCGGTTCCGGGCGCTGGACCTGATCAGCCACGGCCGGGCCGGCTGGAACGCGGTGACCACCTCGGGCCCCCGTGTCGCCGGCAACTTCGTCGCGGACGAGCCGAGCAGCCGCGCCCGCTACGCCAGGGCCGAGGAGTTCGTCGCGATCGTGCTCGAGCTGTGGCGCAGCTGGGCGCCGGACGCGCTGGTCGCCGACGTGGCATCCGGGCTCTACGCCGACATGTCGAGGATCCGGCCGATCGACCACCACGGCGAGTTCTTCAGCGTGCGGGGGCCGCTGAGCCTCCCGCCGTCCGAGCAGGGCTACCCGGTGCTCTACCACGCGGGCGTCTCCGACGACGTGCGCACGCTGACCGCGCGCACCGGCGAGGCGATGTTCACGGCCGTGGTCGACATCGACACGGCCCGTGACGAGCTGGACGTCGTGCGGTCCCGGGCGGCGGCCTTCGGCCGCCCGGCGGACGCGGTGCGTTTCCTGCCCGGGCTGGTCACCTCGGTCGGCGGCACCGAGCGGGAGGCTCTCGAACGACGCCAGGCCCTCGACGAGCTGTC
This sequence comes from Protofrankia sp. CiP1_Cm_nod2, assembly GCF_920664355.1. Classification (NCBI taxonomy): domain Bacteria; kingdom Bacillati; phylum Actinomycetota; class Actinomycetes; order Frankiales; family Frankiaceae; genus Protofrankia; species Protofrankia sp. CiP1_Cm_nod2. Next base: position 17,077 of record NZ_CAKKTL010000035.1, on the reverse strand, counting down.
CGGTACCCGCGGCGCGGTGCGCGGGCTGGCCGCGCAGCTCGGGCTGAACCCCGACGACCTGGAGCTGGACCGGCCGGTGCCACCCGCCCTGCGGGGCAGGCTGCACGCCGTCCGCGGCCACGCCCGCCCGGCCGCGCGCCGCGCACTGGAGGGGCAGACGGTACGGGACGTCATCCGGCGCGGCGGCGGTGGCGGCCACGTCGTGGCCGTGGGCGACCCCGAGCAGATCGCCGACCTGATCCAGGCATGGTTCGCCTCCGGCGTCGTGGACGGCTTCACTCTCATGCCGGACGTCACCTTCGACGGCCTGCCGGCCTTCGTGGACCACGTCGTGCCGGTCCTGCGCCGCCGCGGCCTGTTCCGCTCGGAGTACCGGGGCAGGACGCTGCGCGAGCACTACGGGCTGCCGATACCGGACGTCGCCACCCGCCGGCCGCTGGCGAAGGCCCTGTGATGGTCGCCCTCTCCCTCGTCGACCAGGGCCCGGTCTCCGCGCAGACCAGCCCGGCGCGGACCATCGGCCACTCGGTCGAGCTCGCCCAGCTGGCCGAGGAGCTCGGCTACACGAGGTTCTGGGTGGCCGAGCACCACGGGGTGCGCAACATGGCCTTCGCCGCCCCGGAGATCCTCATCGGCCACATCGCGGACCGCACCAGCCGGCTGCGGGTGGGCTCCGGCGGCATCATGCTGCCCAATCACACGCCGCTGCACGTCGCGGAGCAGTTCCGGACCCTCGAGGCGCTGCACCCGGGCCGGATCGACCTGGGCCTGGGCCGCTCCACCGGCACCGGTGACGACCCCACCCGCGACGCGCTGCTGCGCACCCCCGACGCGCTCGAGAGGTTCGGCGAGCATCTGCGGCAGCTGCTCGGCGTCGGCGGCCGGGTGCCGCTGGACCCGGACGACCCGTACCGGGAGCTCGTCGCGTCCCCGGCCGGTGTGCCGTTGCCGGCGGTGTTCCTGCTCGGCTCCAGCGTCAGCAGCGCCGAGCTCGCGGCGCGCGCCGGGCTGAGCTACGCCTTCCTCTGCGTCAACCAGGATCCGGACGTGGCCGTCCAGGCGCTGCGCCGCTATCGCGTGCTGTTCACCCCGGTGGCGGAGGGCGACCGGCCGCTGGCGATCTTGGCCACCCGGATCTGGGTCGGGGAGGACGACGAGCACGGGGAGGCGCTGGCCGCCCCCGAACGGCTCGCCGTGCTCGACTACCTCAGCGGCGATCCGCGCCCGCTCGAGTCCGTCGAGCAGGCGCTGGCCCGCACCAGCCGGCTCACCGACGCCCAGCTCGTCGCCCGCGACAAGGTCGACCTGCGGGGGGACGTGGTGGGCGGCATCGACCGGGTCGCCGGCCGGCTCGCCGAACTCGTCGAGGCGAGCGGGGTGGACGAGGTGATGGCCATCTCCAACATCCACAGCCCGGAGGACCGCCGGGAGTCCGTCCGGCGGCTGGCCGTGGCCGTCGGGCTGTGTCCGGCGCCGGTGAGCCGCTGAGCGAGCGAACCCCTGACCGGTGGACGCGGCGGCTCCACCGGCCAGGAGCACGGCGTGACGGGTGTGCCGTCCCAGCCGACCAAAAAATGTGATCAAGAAAATCGGAGCTCTCATCCATGAGCACTCGCAGGGACTCTCCTGCCCTCTGGGCGGCCTTCCCGGCCGCTGACCCGGTGAGCTGACACGTGTACGCTTCGTTGCCCCGGTTCCTGCTACGTCGGCTCCTCACCGGGATCCTGGTGCTGTGGGGCGCGGTGACGGTGACCTTCTTCGCGGTGAGCGCGGCCGGCGACCAGGTGGACGCGATCCTCGGCCCGCAGGCGGCGAACCTCCCGGGCCTGCGCGAGCGGGTCGCCGCGGAGTACGGGCTCGACCGACCGCTGCCGGTGCAGTACCTCGACCGCCTGGCATCGCTGGCCACCGGCGACTTCGGCCGCTCCTACCAGCGCAGCCAGCCGGTGACCAGGCTGCTTGGCAGCCAGATCCTGCCGACCCTTCAGCTGGCGCTGAGCGCGGCCCTGGTCGGCCTGCTGCTCGCGCTCATCGCCACCGTCATCACGGCGGGCCGGGGCCGGATCGTACGGACGGGCACGTCGGTGTTCGAGGTGCTCGCGGTGGCGGTCCCGCCGTTCTGGCTCGGCATCCTGCTGCTGTCGCTCTTCTCGTTCAACCTGCGCTGGTTCCCCGCCTTCGGCTCCCATGGCATCTCCGGCCTGGTGCTGCCCACGCTGGCGCTGGCGATCCCGCTCGCCGGTGTCCTCGCGCAGGTGATGCGCCAGGAGCTTGAGCTGGTCGAGGGCAGACCGTTCGTGCTCAGTGCCCGGGCCCGCGGCCAGAGCCGGCTCGGCCTGCTGCTGCGGCACACCCTGCGGCACGCGCTGCTGCCGGCCACGACGATGTCCGCCTGGGTGCTCGGCACGCTCGTCGGCGGCGCCGTGCTGGTGGAGAAGGTCTTCTCCCGGCCCGGTCTCGGCACCGTACTGGTCAACGCCGTGCAGCACCGCGACACGCCGGTGGTGTCGGCCGTGGTGATCCTGGCCGCGCTCATCTTCGTCGTGGCCAACGCCCTGGCCGACATGCTCTACCCGGTGATCGACGCGCGGCTGCGGGAAACGAGCCGGGCATGAGCGCGACGACAGCGGCCTTCGACACGGCCCGGCCCCGGTGGCGGGCCACCCGCGGCTCGCACATACTGCTCGCGATCAGCACGCTGGCCGTGGCCCTGATCGTCGCGTTGCTGCTGTTCCCCGGCGTCTTCGCGCCCTACGCGCCGGACACCAACGACGTGCAGCACACCTTCTCCCCGCCGAGCTCGACGCACTACCTCGGCACCGACCAGCTCGGACGGGACGTCTTCTCGCGGCTGGTCTACGGCGCCCGGTACTCGGTGACCACCGGCCTGGTGGCCACCGCGATCGCGGTCGTGGCGGGCTCGCTGGCCGGGCTGACCGCGGCGGCCGGCAGCCGGCTGGCCGACGCGCTGATCATGCGGCTGACCGACGTCTGGATGGCGTTCCCCGAGGTGCTGCTGGCGCTGCTGGTCATCGCGCTCATCGGGACGGGCTCGACGCAGATCGCGGTGGCGATCGGGGTGGCCGCCGTGCCGTACTACGGCCGTCTCGTGCGCGGGCAGGCACTCGCCGTGACAAAAGCCGAATACGTCGAGGCGGCGAAGATCCTGGGCGTACCCGCGTGGCGATATGTGCTGCGCCACGTGCTGCCCAACGTGGGCGGGCCGGTCGTGGTGCTCGCCTCGCTGGGGACCGGGAGCGCCATCGCCGCGGCGGCAGGGCTGAGCCTGCTCGGCCTCGGCCCGCTGCCACCGACTCCGGAATGGGGCGTGATGCTCGCCGAGGGACAGACCTATCTGGCGAACGCCTGGTGGATCGCGGTGTTCCCGGGGCTGGCCATCGTCGTGGTCGTCCTCGTCTCCACCACGCTCGGCCGCAGCCTGCAGGCAAGGAGCCTGCGGTGAGCGGCCGGCGGGCGGGGAGCCCGCTGCGGACCAGTCGGCGGGCGGAGCGCCCGCCGAGGACCAGCCGGCAGGCAGGGGGCCCGCGGTGACCCTGGTCGAGGTTGCCGGGCTGGAGGTCTCCTTCGGCCACGAGCCCCCCGTGGTACGCGACATCTCGTTCACCATCGAGGATGGTGAGTGCCTGGCACTGGTCGGGGAGTCCGGCTCGGGCAAGAGCGTCACCGCCCGGACGCTGCTCGGCCTGGCCGGCGAACGCGCCCGGGTCCGGGCGCGCACCCTGCGCGTCGGCAGCGCCGACGTCAGGAGCTTCTCCCAGCGTGACTGGCAGCGGCTGCGCGGCAAGTCGGTCGGCATGGTGCTGCAGGACGCGCTGGTGTCCCTGGATCCGCTGCGCCGGATCGAGGACGAGGTGGCCGAGTCCATCCGGCTGCACCAGCGGGACAGTACCCGTACCGAGCGGCACCGGCGCGTCCTGGAGGTGCTCGCCGAGGTCGGCGTCCCAGAGCCGGAGCTGCGCAGCCAGCAGTACCCCCACCAGCTCTCCGGCGGGCTGCGCCAGCGCGCCCTGATCGCCTCCGCCGTGGCGACACGGCCCGACCTGGTCATCGCGGACGAGCCGACCACGGCGCTGGACGTGATCGTGCAGCACCAGATCCTGCGACTGCTCGAAGAGATCAAGGAACAGGGCCGGGGCCTGCTGCTGATCAGCCACGACCTGGCGGTGGTCGCGAGGCTGGCCGACCGGATCGCGGTGATGCTCGACGGCCGCATCGTCGAGACCGGGCCCACCGAGCGCATCGTGGGCAGCCCCGAGCACCCCTACACCAGGACGCTGCTGGACATCGCCCGCGGCCGGCGCGCGCAGCGCCCGCCCCACGCCGGCGGGCAGACCCTGCTCGACGTCGACGCGGTGACCAAGAACTTCGGCGAACGCCGTGCCGTGGCCGGGGTGTCACTGACTCTGCGGGCGGGCGAGACGGTGGGCCTGGTCGGCGAGTCCGGCTCTGGCAAGAGCACGCTGGCACGGATGGTGATGGGCCTGACCGAACCCGACGAGGGGCGGATCCTCCTGCGCGGGCAGCCCTGGTCGGGCACGCCGGAACGCGCCAGGCGGGTGCAGCGGCAGCACATCCAGCTGATCCAGCAGGATCCGCAGGCGGCGTTCGACCCCCGCCACACCATCGGGCGCATCATCGCCGAGGCGTTGCCCGGCCAGCGCGGCGCCCGCCGCCGGGCCCAGATCACCGAACTGCTGGCCACGGTCGGGCTCGACGCGCACTTCGCCCACCGCCGTCCGCACCAGCTCTCCGGCGGGCAACGGCAGCGGGTGGCGATCGCCCGGGCGATCGCCCCGCAACCCGAGGTACTGATCTGTGACGAGCCGGTCTCCGCGCTGGACGTGTCGGTGCAGGCCCAGGTGTTGGACCTGCTGTCCGAGCTGCAGCAGCGCCTGGGCATCGCCCTGCTGTTCATCACCCACGACCTCACCGTCGTGGAGCAGATCAGCGACCGCCTACTGATCATGAACAACGGCGAGGTCGTGGAGGAGGGGCTCACCACGGCCGTGTTCGACAACCCGCAGCATCCCTACACCAACGCGCTGCTGCAGGCCGCCCCGCGCCTGCCCCTGCTGTCGGCCACCGCCTCACACGGTGGAGCCCCCGAACCGCGTGCGGCCACCGACAGCTACCAAGAAGTACCAGCAGTAACCGACAGCTAGCGGCCAGGGCCGGCCCGGACAGGCCGGCCCGTCCGGGCCGCGTCGCACGCACCGCCGAAAGCGCCGACGCCTCGCGGTCGGTGCTCAGAGCGTGTCTGATGGATGTTGGTCGATGTGGGCGGGGCGTTTCACAGCAGAGCTATGGCGACGACGACAACGCGGCGGTGGTCGTCTGGACACCGCCCGCGCGATCGAACATCCGTCAGACACCCCCTAACCTGCCATCTCGTAGTCGCGCTCCCCGTCGAGCATGGCCGTGTCGGCGAGGACAGCCCTGTCATTGAGGACGGCCTCGTCGTTGAGAATGGCGCTGTGCAACCGGCGCATCGTCTCGCCCGGCTCAAGCCCGAGTTCCTCCCGCAGGACCCGACGGGCGTCGCGGAACTGCGCGAGTGCCTCGGCCCGCCGGCCCGACCGGTGCAGGGCGAGCATCAACTGCTCCCGGAAGGTCTCGTGAAAGGGATGCTCGTCGACCCAGTTCGTGAGGTCGTTGACCACCTCGCGATGACGCCCGGTCCACAGCGCGCAGCGCGCGATCGACTCCAGGCACTCCAGCCGGGTCTCCTCGGCCCACCGCGCGAAGGTGCTGACGATCGTCCCGTTGCGCAGCCCGGCCAGTACCGGCCCCCGGAAAAGCCGCGCAGCCGCGGTGAAGCCGGCCAGCGCCCGCTCGGGGTCACCGACCATGTCCGCCCGGCCGCGGGCATGTAGCTGCCGCAGTTCGGTCACGTCCACGAGGGACTCGGCGGGGACAATGGCACCGCCGACGGAACACGGACGCGTCCGGCACCGCGCGCGACCGGCCGCGACGCGGAAATCTTCCGTCCGCCGCGGCCGGTCCCTGGTTCTTGCTCAGAAGGAGACGGCGGCCTTGGCCAGCAACTCGTAGGAACGAATCCGCGCGCCGTGGTCGGGGATCTGGGAGAGGGCGAAGAACTCCTGGGCGCCTGACTCGCGCAGCAGGGCCGCGAGCCTGGCGGTCACGCTGGACGGCGAGCCGACGAACTGCGGGTCGATCCGCTCCCGGCGGAACAGCTCCTCCTGCGGTGTGAAGCTGTGCTCCCGGGCATCCTGCTCGGTGGGCAGCAGGGTGTCGGGGTCGCCGGTGCGCATCCGGATCTGTCCGAGCACGAACGCGTCGGCAAAGGAGTGTGCGCGCTCGTCGGAGTCGGCGAGCAGCACGACGGCGGCAACCGCGCCGTAGGGGCTGTCCAGATGCACCGACGGCCGGAACGCCTTGCGGTACGCGGCGAGCGCCACGGGCGCGAAGCCCGGCACGATCGTGTGCGCGTAGACGTAGGGAAGACCGCATGCGCCGGCGAACGCGGCGCTGCTCGGGCTGGACCCGACCAGCCAGAACTCGGGCGCCACGGCCGGTTCGGGCACGGCGCGCACCCGGGCGCCGCTCCGGTCACGGCGGAAGTACCCGGTGAGCTCGTCGAGCTGGGCGCCGAAGTCACGGGGGCGGGAGTCGCCCAGCCGCCCGGCCGCCTCGGGCGAGCCGCCCGTCGCCCGGCCGATCCCGAGATCGACCCGGCCGGGGTACAGCGAGCCGAGCACGCCGAACTGTTCGGCGACGGCCAGCGGTGAGTGGTTGGGCAGCAGCACGGCGCCGGAGCCGACCCGTATCGTGCTGGTCGCGGCGAGGATCTGGCCGGCGAGCACGGCCGGGGCCGAGGTGGCGAGCGCGGGGGTGCTGTGGTGCTCGGCCACCCAGTAGCGGCGGTAGCCGAGCTCCTCGGCGACACGGGCCAGGTCGATGGTGTCGCGCAACGCGTCGGCCGCGGTACCGGAACGCCAGACCGGCACCGTGTCGTGCACCGAAACGATGGACGCTTCGACCATCGGTTTCCTCCTGGCTGCATCCCACTGGCCGTATCCCACCAGAAGGTGAGGATGACTCGGCATCATCGACCGATCAAGTCAAGCTGAGCATTCCTCACGTTGTCAACAGCCTCCACGGCCCGCGGACCGCCCCGTCGCCGGACCGCCGGTTGCCTCCGGCACGGACGGCTACCAGCCCGAATGGGCAGCGTGGACGCCGGGTCCATACCCGGCACGCGTCTGTTGCCCGGACCGGACAGCCGGCCCGGGCTGCCGCCGACGGACGCCCCGGGCCGGTGGCAGCTGGAAACCGCCGGCCCGGGGCCGTCCGCGGACGGGCTCCTCGTCAGCCGAGGATCGCCAGGGCCTCGTTGAAGGTCGTCGACGGGCGCAGGGCTGCCGCGGCCCTGGCCGGGTCCGGCTGGTAGTAGCCGCCGATGTCGACCGGCGAGCCCTGGACCGCGACCAGCTCGTCGACGATGGTCCGCTCCTGCGCGGTGAGCGTCTTGGCGAGGCCGGCGAACGCGTCCGCGAGCTGCGTGTCGTCGGTCTGCGCGGCCAGCTCCTGCGCCCAGTAGAGGGCCAGGTAGAAGTGGCTGCCGCGGTTGTCGAGGCCGCCGAGGCGCCGGCTGGGCGACCTGTCCTCGTTGAGGAAGGTGGCGGTCGCCCGGTCGAGGGTGTCGGCGAGCACCTTGGCGCGCGCGTTGCCCGTCGTCTGCGCGAAATGCTCGAAGCTGACCGCCAGCGCGAGGAACTCGCCCAGGCTGTCCCAGCGCAGGTAGTTCTCCTTGAGCAGCTGCTGGACGTGCTTGGGCGCGGACCCGCCGGCACCGGTCTCGAACAGGCCACCACCGTTGATCAGCGGGACGACCGAGAGCATCTTGGCGCTGGTGCCAAGCTCCAGGATCGGGAACAGGTCGGTGAGGTAGTCGCGCAGCACGTTGCCGGTGACCGAGATCGTGTTCTCGCCGCGGCGGATCCGCTCCAGGGAGAACGCGATCGCCTCCACCGGCGACCTGATCTCGATCTGGAGGCCCTCGGTGTCGTGCTCGGCCAGGTACGCCCTGACCTTCCCGATCAGCGTCGTGTCGTGCGCGCGGCTGGGGTCGAGCCAGAACACCGCCGGGTCGCCGGTGGCCCGGGCACGGGCGACGGCGAGCTTCACCCAGTCCCTGATCGGCGCGTCCTTGGTCTGGCAGGCGCGGAAGATGTCGCCGGCGGCGACCGGCTGCTCCAGGATCACGGTGCCGGCCTCGTCGACGAGCCGCACCGTGCCCGCGGTGGGGATCTCGAAGGTCTTGTCGTGGCTGCCGTACTCCTCGGCCGCCTGCGCCATCAGGCCGACGTTGGGCACCGAGCCCATCGTCGTCGGGTCGAAGGCGCCGTGCGCGCGGCAGTCGTCGATGACGACCTGGTAGATGCCGGCGTAGCTGCTGTCGGGCAGGACGGCGAGGGTGTCCGCCTCCTGGCCGTCCGGGCCCCACATGTGGCCGGAGGTGCGGATCATCGCCGGCATGGACGCGTCGACGATGACGTCGCTGGGCACGTGCAGGTTGGTGATGCCGCGATCGGAGTCGACCGCCGCCAGCGCCGGGCCGTCGGCCAGCTCGGCGTCGAAGGACGCCCTGACCGCCGCGCCGTCGGGCAGCGCGCCCAGGCCGGCCAGGATGGCGCCGAGCCCGTCGTTGGGGCTCAGGCCCGCCGCGGCCAGCGTCTCACCGTAGGCGGCGAAGGTCTTCGGGAAGAACGCCCGCACCACGTGGCCGAAGATGACCGGGTCGGAGACCTTCATCATCGTGGCCTTCAGGTGCACCGAGAACAGCACGCCCTCGGCCTTGGCCCGGGCGATCTGGGCGGTGAGGAACTCCCGCAGCGCGGCCACCCGCAGCACGGCGGCGTCCACGACCTCGCCGGCGAGCACCGGCAGGGTGGCGCGCAGCACGGTGGTGCTCCCGTCGGCGCCGGCCAGCTCGATGCGCAGCGAGCCGTCCGCGGCGATGACCGCCGACTTCTCGGTGGCGCGGAAGTCGTCGGCGGCCAGGGTGGCGACGTTCGTCCTCGACTCGGGGCTCCACGCGCCCATCCGGTGCGGGTGCGTCCTGGCATAGCTCTTCACGGACGCGGGGGCGCGCCGGTCGGAGTTGCCCTCGCGCAGCACCGGGTTGACGGCGCTGCCCTTGATCTTGTCGTACCGGGCGCGGACCTCCCGCTCCTCGTCGCTCTTCGGGTCGTCCGGGTAGTCCGGCAGGGCATAGCCCTTCTGCCGCAGCTCGGCGATGGCCGCCTTCAGCTGCGGGATCGACGCCGAGATGTTCGGCAGCTTGATGATGTTCGCCTCGGGGCGGCGGGCCAGCTCACCGAGCTCGGCGAGCGCGTCGTCGATGCGCTGGTCCGCGGTGAGACGTTCGGGGAAGCTGGCGATGATCCGCCCGGCCAGGGAGATGTCACGGCTTTCGACGCTGACACCGGCCGTGCGGGCGTACGCCTGGACCACGGGCAGGAACGAGTACGTCGCCAGGGCCGGGGCCTCGTCAGTGTGCGTATAGATGATGGTCGAATCAGTCACCGATGCTCCGCTTCACGTCTGCTTCATATCGTTATCAAGGTTATGTCTTGATCTTCATTGCTACCTTGATTGTGAGCAGGCGTGTGGCGACGGCGTCGGCGAGCGGCCGGGCCGACGGCCCCGGCTGCCCCCCGGCCAGGGCCGCTGGCCGGGGGGCAGCCAGGCCCGCGGAGCCGGCGCTGTGACCCGTCTCACGGGGCTGTGGCCCTTGGAACGCAGGTCGTTCGTCCCCGCGCGGGCGAGCTGTGGCCCGCCCCCGGGGGAAAAGTAGCCCGCCCCCGGGGGAAAAGAGCGGCCCGTCCCACAGGACGGAAAGCCATTCCGGCGTGGAAGGATGCCTGTCCCGCGGCGGGGCTTCAGTGGGTGAACCTGTGGGTGATGTCGGTGTCGCTCCCGGCGGCCCGGCTCCCCCACCACCCTGGCGATCCGGGTCCGCGCGGCTCGCGCCGCGTCATGCCGGGGCTATCCGTGTCGCCACCCGGGCCGGACGGGCCGGTCGGGCTCTCCGGGACGTCCAGCAGCGCGGCGCACACGGCCGTGGCGTCGCTGAAACGCTCCTCCCGCCGGCGCCGGCAGCACCTCGCGACCAGGCCCCTGAGCTCCTCGGAGCAGGTGAGGACGGAGACGTCGAGGTCCTCGTGCAGCCGGCGGAACATCACGTTCTCCACACCGCCGTCCCGGGAGATCGCTCCGCCGAGCAGCTCGAAGAGCACCAGCCCGAACGAGAAGATGTCCGTCCTGCCGTCGACGGCCCCACCCCGGATCTGCTCGGGTGACATGTACGCTGGCGTGCCCACCAGCCCCTCGCCTCTGGTCACTTCGGTGGAATCGCTCTGGAGACTGCGCGCCACGCCGAAGTCGACCATCACCGGCCGGCCTGCCTCGCTGATGATGACGTTGCTGGGCTTCACGTCGAGCCGGACGATGTCCAGACTGTGCAGGTACACGATCGCCCGCAGGAGACCGGTGGCGACACCGACCGCCTCGGCGACCGGGAACCCCCGCTCGCGCAGGCGCTGGTTCAGGCCGTCGCCGTGGACGAAGTCCATGACGATGCCCAGCCGGCCGTCGGGCTCGTCGAGCAGCTGGTACGTGTGCACGACGTTCGGGTGGTCCAGTTGCAGGGCGATACGGGCTTCCCGCAGGAACCGGCTGCGTGCCTCCTGGTCCTCGCCGAGCGTCGGACTCAGCACCTTGATCGCGCGGAGGGCACCCGCGCCGAACTGGGCGTCCCGCGCGACGTAGACGGTGCCCATCCCACCGACGCCGAGGACGTCGACCAGCTCGAAACGCCCGTCGCCCATGAAACGCTCCGAACGGGGCACCCGCAGCGTGCCGCTCCCGGCCCGAGTGAAGCGGCCCGCGGGGGACGGATGCGGCCGGCCGGCCGGGGCGCCCGTGCTGTCGGGATCCGCGCCCGCCGGAGGCTCGCCACGGTGCGGGAACGAGGGGCCGGCGCCCGGGGGCGAGGGGGCGGCGCCCGGGGGCGAGGGGGCGGCGCCCGGGAACGGGCTGTCGTTCGTGAGCACACCGCCGAGCAGGTCGATGCTCTCCCGTTCGTTCGCCCGGGCAACCCGCAGCACCCGTCCCCGCATCCGCCGGCTGAGCCGGTAGGTCGCCATCCGGGCCTGGGCGACACCACCGACAAAGGTGCTCTCACCGCTCCCGCCAGGCCGCTGGTCCTCGATCACGCCGTTGGCGGCGAGATGGCGCAGAACCAGGTCCACCCGCCGTTCCGACAGGGACAGCAGCGGCGAGAGCCCCCGCTCGCCGGAGACGACGTCGGTGGCGGTGAACACACCGCCCTCACTGCGCAGCACCCAGTCGGTCACGTAGTGGGCGCCCAGCCGGAACCTGTCCTCCTCCAGGCTGCGTCCCTCCTCGCCGGAACGGCCGAGCAGCCCGTTCAGGACATCGGAGAGATCCGCGTAGAGACCGATGCGTTCGACGTCCTCGGGGGACATCCGGATGACCGGGACGCTCGTCCGCTGGAACGTCTCCCAGACGATGAGGTCGTTGAGCTCCTGGACGAGCCGGCGCGGCACGCCACGCCCCTTGTAGTCCAGGTAGTTCGCCACCCGTTCCACGGACTCGGCGTTGTTGGGGCCCTGTCCGCACACCTCGCGGAGCAGGCTGGTGCCGCTGTCCCACACGCACGGCACGTAGGCCCGCCAGGAGAAGACACTCTCGAAGATCCCGATACCGAAATCGCTGTCGGTGACCGCACGGTCCAGCACGTCGACGCCCGCCACGAAGATGAAGTGTGCCGCGGACGCCGTCAGCACGTTCTTGAAGACGGTGAGGATCTCGTCGAAGCTCTCCATTCCACGCGGGCTGCTCGTCAGCTTGTCGAGCTCGTCGATCACCACCACGAGATGGACGGGCGCGGCCGGCCGGCGCCGGCGGAACCCGCGGCCACGGCCGTGGCTTCTCGACCGGCCGAGCATTTCGACGATCCGCAGAAAATCGTGCTCGACGTCCCCGTCCGCGTAGGTGAGAAAGGACGCCTCGGTCGCCAGCGACCGGGTGGTCTTCGTCCCGCGTTCGAGTTTGGGGGCGAGTCCCGCAAACGGCAGCTGGCCGTTCGCGCCGAACGTGCGGTTGAGCTCGTGGCCCTCCTCCGAGCGGGAGGTCAGCGACATCGACGTGCGGGCGTACGCGAGCAGGATCGAGTTGCGGATGTCCTCCTCGAGCTCGGCGAGCACGCCGGTGTCGTCGAGGGTTTCCACCACCCGCCGGGTCACCGCGAACAGGAACTCGTTGCTGGTGACCGGCCGGGCCACGTTGAGGAAGACGGGCAGGTAGCGGCGATTGCCGCTGTACTGGGACAACCATCGCAACGTCGAGCGGACCAGCGTGGTCTTGCCGGCGCCGCGGAAGCCCGCGATGAGAAAGGCGCCGCCTTCCGAACGGTCGATCCGGGCGCGCAGGGTGTCCGCCAGCCGGCCGTGCCCGAGCCGTCCGCGAATGTCACGTTCCAGCGCCGGGCCGTGCACGTAACGGAAGTCGCCGGATAAGACCACGTCCGTCGACGGACTCCCCCAACCGACCATGTGAATACCGTACCCAGACCGGCGCCGTTGCGTGACACCCAGATCACCGCCATCGCCGGATTCGGCCGGCGAGCGGAATTCGGCCGGCACCCCGTGACCGCCCGCCCGGCCTCGTCACGGACAGGCCCGCACGAGCGCCCGAGGCGACTTCACCGCCATCGTCGGCCTGGGGATGCCGCGGGCAGGCGCGCACGAGCGGCCGGGTCACGCACGAGCAACCGGATAAGGCGTCGAACCACCGGCCACCGGCGCGCGGGGCCTGGGTGACCGCCGCTGCGGCGCGGGTCGGCCCCTCTCGGCAGGCCGCGACGCCCGGACAGGCCGGATCCGGTCCCGGCTCTGATCCCGGCCCTCCGCCCACAAGGACATCACGGTCCGCCAGTGGCGGATTACGGCGTCGACTGGTGGGCCGGGCAGGGCGTCGGCGTGAAAATTCCGCATTGACCTGTCATCCGAGGTCCTCTACGGTGTCCGAACGAACAGTTGTTTGTAACCTACATCACCCTCCGCCCCATCCCCCCGCGAGTACACCGCGACCCGAACGCCGAGAACGGAAGACCCCTCCGGCTCCCAGCCTCCTGACCCTACGGGATCAGCGTCTTCCAGAGAGCGACAGAGGCCACCATGAACACAACGGTGCGCATCTCCAGAAATCTGTCAGCACCCTGGCCCTGACCCTGGCCGTCGGCCGCTTCCGCCAGTGATGCCGACAAACTGCCCCGCCTGCCCCGCGCCCCGGCCCGACGCGCGCGAAACGGCATCCCACCCGGCGGCCCGACCAGCCGGACGCGGCGGGCACGGCGGGCACGGCGGGCGTGTCCGACACGGTGGGCACGGCGGGCGCAGCCACCGGTCGGGCGGGAGCGGCCCGGGCCAGCGTGGGCGACTCCGGCCCGGGCCGCTCCCGCCCGACCGCGGAACACCGGCCCAAAACCGCGGAACAACACCGCGGAGCGGCCGGCCCGCGAAAATCATCCGATCACGCAATATGCCAACGCAACGGAGGACGCCAGATGACCGACGACTACGAACCGTCGCCGAGAAGGCGCGGAAGCCAGGCGCGTACGAAACCCGCCAAGAACACACCCCCGCGCCCGGAACAGCAGAGAAGGAGACGCTCGGTCGGTGAGTGGCTCAACCGTATCCGGTCCGGTGAACCAGCGGCGGAAAGCACACCGGCTTTATGCACCGGCCAGCACCCGCGCCAGCACCGGCGCCGCTGGCCGCTGTCCGGGCGGCCGCATCCCCGGCCCCTCGTACGGCGGCGAGGAATCGTCGCCACAGCCGCGGTGATCGCCGCGGTGACGGGCCTCGTCTCCTGTTCGTCGGACGGCGGCGGCAACACGGCGAACGGTTCGGGAACGCCCGAAATCGTCGTGGGCAACATCGGGACGTACAGCGGCCCCACCGCGTCCTCCCAGGCGCAGGCACAGGACATGGCAAAAGCCTGGGCATCATGGGTGAACGCCCACGGCGGGATCAACGGGCGCCGCGTCAGACTGGTTGTCATGGATGACGGGGGGAACGCGACGACCGCGCTCTCCCAGGTCAAGAAACTCGTCGAGCAGGAACACGTCGTCGCGGTCATAGGAAACCACTCGAACTCGGACGTGAACTGGGCGTCCTACATCAGCGGCACGGACGTGCCCGTCATCGGCGGCACCTCCCTGGACCTGCCCTTCGTGACGAACCCGTCCTTCTTCCCGGTCGGGCCGTCCGTCATCGCGGGACTGTACGGGGTGCTGCAGATAGCGAAAGCGAAAGGCCCGAAGATGGGCCTGCTCTACTGCGCGGAGGCGCCGCAGTGCGCCAGCGCGGTGCCGCTGTACACGACGCTGGCCAAGGCGCTCGGCCTCAGTATTCCCTACAACGCGAAGGTGGCGGCCTCGGCGCCCGACTACACCTCGCAGTGCCAGGGCCTGAAGGAGGCGGGCGTCCAGTCCGTGAGCGTGCTGGCGCCGTCCGACACCGTCGTCCGCGTGCACCGGGCCTGCGCGGACCAGGGCATCAACGTCCCGGAGGTCGCCCAGGACGGCACCGTCACGACCAGCTGGCTGAAGGAGCCGTCGCTCAACGGAATGCGGGCCGTCGGATATGTCGCACCCTTCTACGACAGGTCCATACCGGCGACCCGGGAATTCCACGACGCCATCCAGCAGTACGCGCCGGGCATCGAGGCGGTGCTGTCCGAGCAGTCGGCCGATGTCTGGGCCAGCGGAAAGCTCTTCGAGGCCGCGGTCAGGGCCGCGCCCGCCGGGGAGCTCACGGCCACCGCGGTGAAGAAAGGCCTCTACAGCCTCCGGGACGAGACGCTCGGTGGCCTCACGGTCCCGTTGAACTTCGTGGCGGGAAAGCCGACCTCCATCAAGTGCTGGTTCACGATGGGCATCGAGGACGGCGCGTTCGTCGGGCCGAACGGCCTGGCGACGCAGTGCGCTCCCGCGTCCGTCGTTGATCCCGTGGTCGCGACCCTCGGCTGACCAGTCCTCGGGCTGGGACGGCCTCTCGGTGCCGTCCCAGCCCGGTATGCCGATCGTTTGGGAGATCCAGAGTGACGACCTTACTTCCGTTCCTGGTCGCCGGGCTGACAACGGGCTCCGTCTACGGGATCGCCGGGCTGGGCCTCGTGCTGACCTACAAGACGTCGCGGCTGTTCAACTTCGCGCACGGCGCGCTCGCCACCATCGCGGCCTTTCTTTTCTACACCCTGCACGTCCAGCACCATCTGCCGTGGCCGCTGGCCGCGTCGATCTGCGTTCTCGTCGCCGGCCCGGTACTCGGGCTCGCTTTCGAGCTGGTCGGCCGAATGATCAGTGACCGTTCCCTGCCGGTACGGGTCGCCGGCACGGTCGGTATTCTGCTTGTCGTACAGGCGGTGATATCACTCGTCTACGGCGCGACGGAGACCCGCAAGGTGCCGCCGTTCCTGGGAACTCATGTCCTCCGTGTGGCGAACACGAGCATCACCCAGGACAAAATCATCATCTGGGTCATCGGCGCGGCGGCGACGCTCGCACTTTTCCTCGTCTTCCGGCACACCCGGCGGGGCCTTGCGATGCAGGCCGTCGTCGACGACATCGACCTGCTCGACTGCGCCGGCACCAGCCCTGTACGGGTCCGGCGGCTCGCGTGGGTCATCGGCGTCTCGTTCGCCGCGCTGTCAGGTGTGCTGCTGGCACCGCTCGTCACCCTTGACGGGGTGACACTGACGCTGCTGGTGGTCCAGGCTTTCGGCGCGGCCGCCATCGGCAGGTTCTCGAACCTGCCCGCCACCTATCTCGGCGGCCTGCTCATCGGTGTGGGCGGCGCCCTCTGCTCGAAGTACTTCACCACGGGCCTGCTGGCGGGAATACCGACCGCGTTGCCCTTCCTCGTCCTGTTCGCCGTCCTGCTGGTCTCCCCTCGCGGCCGGCTCGGGGAGCGGGCGGCGGCGCTGCCGCGGTCCGTGGCACAGTGGCGTTTCCCGCTCCCGTTCCAGCTGGCGGGCGCGGCAGCCGTCCTGGTCCTCCTCCTGACCGTCCCCGGATTCGCCGGGCTCCACCTGACCGACTGGACCCTGTTCCTGACCTCGACGATTCTCTTTCTCTCCCTGGGCCTGCTGGTACGCAGCTCGGGGCAGGTGTCGCTCTGCCACGTGGGTTTCACCGCGATCGGCGCGGCCGCCTTCTCCCGTCTGACGGTCGGCCACGGGCTGCCGTGGTTCGCCGCGCTGCTGCTGTCCGCTCTCGTCGCGGTGCCGATCGGCGCCGTTCTCGCGATTCCGGCGATCAGGCTCTCCGGGCTGTACCTCGCCCTGGCGACCCTGGGATTCGGCATTCTCCTCGCCTACATGTTCTACACACAGAGCTACATGTTCGGCGGCATAGGTGCCGGGCTGACCGAGCCGCGGCCCCAGCTGGGCTGGCTCGACCTCGAAAGCGACCGTGGCTACTACTATCTGGTGCTGGCATTCACCGTCGTGGTCACGGCCATCATCGTGCTGCTGGTACGCAGCCGGCTCGGCAGGCTGCTGCGGGCGCTGGCCGACAGCCCGACGGGCCTTGCCGCCAGTGGCACGTCGACCAACGTCACTCGCGTCCTGGTCTTCTGCATCTCGGCTTTTCTCGCCGCGGCGTCGGGTGCGCTTGCCGGCGGCGCGGTCAGCACGGTGACAGCCGACTCCTACCAGCCGTTGACGTCGCTGGTCTATTTCGCCCTGATCGTCATCAGCCCGGGCGGTGAGCCCTGGTACGCGCTGCTGGCCGCCGCGGGCCTCACCCTGGTTCCGTCGTACGTGAGCGGCGACAACATCGCCACCTGCCTCCAGCTCGTCTTCGGCGCGGCGGCGCTCCTGCTCGCGGTCACGCCGCCGTCGCTGCGCTGCGTCCCCGCGGTGGTCCAGCGCACCGCCGGACAGCTCGGCCGCCGCCGGCCGTTCACCCGCGGGCCGCGCGTGAACGGCGCCCGCGGCG
>NZ_CAKKTL010000034.1:16772-33309 GCF_920664355.1 Protofrankia sp. CiP1_Cm_nod2 | reverse complement strand
ACCACGGGCCGGGCGCGCTCGCGGTGGCGACGGGGCGGCTTCGCCGGGCGGGCCGGCCGCGCCGGGTGGGCCGGCTTCGCCAGGTGGGCCGGGCGGTGCGGACGCGGTGGCGTGGCGGACACGTTCGTTGCCGCCCCTGCTGGCCATGGCCGGGCCATCAGGCCACCGGGCCCGCGTCACCGGACCGTTTCGTGGCCGGCGCCGGGCCTCCTGCCGGCGACGGCCACGAAACCGCGGAGCGGGAGAACCAGGCAGCAAAAGCGGTAAGAACGGTGTAAGCCGCAAAAGCGGTGAAAAGGTGGGATCGTGCCGTCCGGTCGTTCGTGTGAGGGCCGTCCGGCCGCTTGCGCGAAGCATTCATGCCAGGCAACGGAATTTCTGCGGGTCGTAGCCGCCGCGCTCGATGCCGACCTGGATGCTGCCCAGCGAGAGGCCGGTCGACCGCAGGCTCGTCGCCTCGACCCCGGCGCCGACCAGCACGACCCGGCCGGCGTCCAGCCGGATGGAGGCGAGCGGAGCGCCGCCGGCGGCGTCGATGGCGACCCCGTGGAAATCGATCGATTCCACGCAGATCCGGGACGCGCCGAGCGTGAGGCCGGTCACCTTCGTCCGTCCGGGAGCGTTGATCCGTAGTTTCCAGGTACCCAGCCCGCCGGGCAGTTCGAATGCCTTCTCCAGGACCAGCCCGTCGATCAGCGCCTGTTTCATGTAGATCTCGCCCGCCGGCAGCTGGCCGCCGTCCGGGGCCGAGTTCCCGTCGATGCTGGGTACCAGCGTGAAGCTGCCCGGCTGAGCCGGCTCGCCGGTGTCGATCGAGGCGCCGGCGACGCCGAAGGAACCGACGCTGCCGAGCGCGAACGGGAGGGCTGCGCCTCCCGACAGGACGACGACGACCATCGCCAGCAGCAGCGTGAACGCCACCCCGCCCACCGCCAACAGCCGGCTTCGGCTGATCATTGCGTACGGCTGATCATCGTGTACCTCGCCTGTGCGCGGAGGTGCGCTTCCGTTGAGGCCGGCCGACCGGCACCTCCGCCGCCCCCTGACGTTTACGGCTGAGAGTTCCACTGTTCTCGCACAAGTGTCAATGAATCGGATGATTCGGCCCGTGGGTTTGCCGTGGCCTGCCGGACCGACGTCTACCGGGTGGGCAGATGTCGGGTGGCATCCACTGGGTGGAGATCCGGCGGGTGGATGCGGAGATCTACCGGGTGGGCACTGTCGACGTATCGCCAGAGGAACGTCACACCATGGCGTATGCTTTGCAGCAAACGTGCCGTCCGGTCAACGAAGGAGTGGCACCATGACAGCTGTGGCGGTAAAGCATGACCCGGCTGCCCGCGAGCCGGCCCGCGAGCCGGCCGGCGGGCCGGTGGACATCGCCGGCCTGGCCGGCTGGCCGCTGCCGGTCAGCCGGATCGACTTCGACGAGGGCCTGGCCTTCCTGCGGGCTGTCGAGCCCGGCGGCTACACAGCCGACGCCCTCGAGCACGCGCCCCACGGCCAGCGGCGCTGGGAACTCCTCGACGGTGTCGTCGTCGTGAGCCCCGCCCCCAGCTACCGTCACCAGCGGGTCGTGCTCAACCTCGGGATGATCCTCCGTGCGGGTGAGGTCGGCCCGGCGCGCACTCTGATCGCGCCGTTCGACGTGCCCGTGTCGGTGACCAGGAAGTTCCAGCCGGACGTCCTCGTCCTGCCCGACCAGGAGGCGGTCCTGCCCGTCCTCGTGGTCGAGGTCCTCTCCCGTTACGGCCGCACGTACGACACCCGGCGCAAGCGGACCGCCTACCAGGAGGCCGGTATCCGTTCCTATTGGATCATCGATCCGCAGGTCCCGTCGATGACCGTCCACCGGCTTGGCCGCCATGGCATCTACGAGGTCGTCGACACCGTCCGCGGCGGCGACCGCCGCGAGCTCACCGAGCCCTTCCCCGTCACCGTGCGCCCCGCCGATCTGTTGCTCTGAGCGGCCGCGCCGGCCCGAGCGGCGCACCCACGATCACGGGGCCGGGCTCCGGGCCCGGCCGGCCGGGCGGCCGTACGGTCCTTCCGCTGTCGACGGCCCGGCCGTCCGGAGCGCACGCGGATACTTGTAGCCGCCCGTGATCGGCCGAGAACGGTGTGGCTGGCTTCCAGTGCCGATTCTTCGATCTTCCGGCGTCCGGTGGGCGGGGCATGGCAATGCGTAGAACAAGGCGTGGCAATGCGTAGGACCAGCATCCTGATTTGCGATTGTTGATCGAATTGTGATAATGGGAGCGGCTGTCCGACACGCCTACTCGACGCGCGATGTGGGGAGGCCCCGGGTGGGAGCGCCCAGGCGTTAAGGTCTTCGTCGAGGCCGTACGGTGCGAAAGGGGACCAATGTCCAAGGGTGATTCCTTCGTCCACCTGCACGTGCACACCGAGTACTCGATGTTGGACGGTGCGGCGAAGGTCGGCCTGCTGTTCGCCGAAGCGGCCCGGCTGGGCATGCCCGCGGTGGGGATGACCGACCACGGCAACATGTTCGGTTCCTACGAGTTCCACCAGGCCGCGAAAAAGGCCGGCATCACACCGGTCATCGGTATAGAAGCCTATGTCGCACCGGAGGCCCGGCACCACAAGAAACCCGTCTTCTGGGGTGACGGCGGGCAGCGCGACGCCGATCCGGACGGTGAGGGCGGCGATGTCTCCGGCGGTGGTGCCTACACCCACATGACAATGCTGGCGGCCAACTCGACGGGGCTGCGCAATCTTTTCCAGCTGAGCAGTATCGCCTCGCTCGACGGCTACTACCGCAAGCCCCGGATGGACCAGGAGCTGATCGCCGAGCACGCCGAGGGAATCATCGCCACGACCGGCTGCCCGTCCGGCGTGGTACAGACCCGGCTGCGGCTGAACCAGTTCGACAAGGCGCTGCAGGCCGCGGCCACCTACCGGGACATCTTCGGCCCGGAGAACTATTTCCTGGAACTGATGGACCACGGGCTCGCGATCGAACGGAAGGTCCGCGACGGCCTGCTCGACGTCGCCCGCCGGCTCGATCTGCGGCCGTTGGCCACGAACGACAGCCACTACGTCACCAAGGACCAGGCCGACTCGCACAGCGCGTTGTTGTGCGTCGGCACCGGGAAACGGCTCGACGACCCGAAACGTTTCAGGTTCGACGGCGACGGCTACTACCTGAAAAGCCCCGAGGAGATGCGCGACCTGTGGGACGACCAGGTTCCCGGCGCGTGCGACAGTTCGCTTCTGATCGCCGAACGGGTCGAGCCGTACGACGACGTCTTCGCCTATGTCGACCGGATGCCGCGGTTCCCCGTCCCGGCGGGGGAGGACCAGCTCTCGTGGCTGCGCAAGGAGGTGGCCCGCGGCGTCGAGCACCGCTTCGGCGCGAATCCGCCGCAGGAGGTTCTCGACCGGGTCGAGTACGAGATCGGCGTCATCGCCAACATGGGTTTCCCGGCCTACTTCCTCGTCGTCGCCGACATCTGCCGGTACGCCCGGGAGAAGGGTATCCGGGTCGGCCCGGGGCGTGGTTCGGCGACCGGGTCGATGGTCTCCTACGTCCTCGGCGTCACCGAGCTCGACCCGATCGAGCACCGGCTGATCTTCGAGCGGTTCCTCAACCCCGACCGCATCTCCCCGCCGGACATCGACCTCGACTTCGACGAACGCCGCCGCGGTGACATGATCCGTTATGTCACCGAGCGGTACGGCGAGGACCGGGTGTGCCAGATCCTCACCTTCGGCACGATCAAGGCGAAAGCCGCGGTCAAGGACTCGTGCCGGGTGCTGGGCTACCCGTACGCCCTCGGCGACAAAATCACCAAGGCGATGCCCCCGGACGTGTTCGGCAAGGGCATTCCGCTGTCCGGCATCCTCGACCCCGCGCACGAGCGGTACAGCGAGGCCGCCGAGGTGCGCGGCCTCTACGAGACCGACCAGGACGTCCGCAAGATTATTGACACCGCGCGTGGGCTGGAGGGCCTCACCCGCGGGACGGGGGTGCACGCGGCCGGGGTGATCCTCTGCTCCGAGCCGCTGCTGGACGTCCTGCCGATCCACCGGCGGGACGCCGACGGCGCCATCATCACGGGTTTCCCGTTCCCGCAGTGCGAGGACATGGGCCTGCTGAAGATGGACTTCCTCGGCCTGCGCAACCTCACCGTCATCGACGACGCGATCCTCAACGTGCGCAAGAACCGTGGCGTCGACATCGACCTGCAGAAGCTCCCGCTGGCGGACACCCCGACCTTCCAGCTGATGGCCCGCGGGGACACCCTCGGCGTCTTCCAGCTCGACGGCGGCCCCATGCGCAGCCTGCTGCGGCTGATGGCCCCGACGAAGTTCGAGGACATCGCCGCCGTTCTCGCGCTGTACCGGCCGGGGCCGATGGCGGCCAACTCCCACATCGAGTACGCCGACCGCAAGAACGGCCGCAAGCCCGTCACCCCGATCCACACCGAGCTTAAGGACCGACTGGAGGACATTCTCGGCGAGACCTACCACCTGGTGGTCTACCAGGAGCAGGTCATGACCATCGCGCGGGAACTCGCCGGCTACACCCTGGGCGAGGCCGACCTGCTGCGCCGCGCCATGGGCAAGAAGAAGAAGGAGGTGCTGGACGCCAACCACGCGGAGTTCATGGCCGGCATGGCGAAGAAGGGCTACTCCACCGAGGCCGCCCAGGCGCTGTGGGACGTGCTGGTCCCCTTCTCCGGATACGGGTTCAACAAGTCCCACACGGCCGGTTACGGCGTCGTCTCGTTCTGGACCGCCTATCTGAAGGCGAACTTCCCGGCCGAGTACATGGCGGCACTGCTGACCTCCGTCGGGGACGACAAGGACAAGATGGCGGTGTATCTCGCCGAATGCCGCAAGATGGGCATCCGGGTGCTGCCGCCCGACGTGAACGAGTCGACGCTCTACTTCACCCCGGTCGGCGACGACATCCGTTTCGGCCTCGGCGCGATCCGTAACGTGGGGGCGAACGTCGTCGCCTCGATCGCCGCCACCCGGGAACGGAAGGGCGACTACGCGTCGTTCCCGGACTTCCTGGAGAAGGTCGAGATCGCGGTCTGCAACAAGCGTGTCGTCGACTCCCTGATCAAAGCGGGCGCGTTCGACTCCCTCGGGCACAACCGCCGTGCCCTGTCACAGGTCCACGAAACCGCGGTCGACGCCGTCATCGGCACGAAACGCAACGAGGCGTTCGGCCAGTTCGACCTTTTCGGTGGCGGTGGCGGTGGCGGTGACGAGCCGGACGAGTCGATGAAAATCGGCCTCGGGCTGGATCTCAGCGCCGCCGAGTGGCCGCGCCCGGAACTTCTCGCGCAGGAACGCGAAATGCTCGGCCTGTACGTCTCCAGCCATCCGCTGGAAGGCACCCAGCGGATTCTGGACCGCAACCGGGACACCCGGATCATCGACCTTCTCGACAGCGGCCGCGGTGAGGGCGAGGTGCAGATCGCCGGCGTGATCGCGAAAATCGACCGGCGGGTCAACAAGAACAACGGCAACCTCTGGGCCATCGTCACCGTCGAGGACCTGGACGCGTCGGTCGAGGTCCTGTTCTTCCCGAAGAGCTACGAGGTGTATTCCGAGCAGCTCGTACCCGACGCGGTGGTCTCCGTCCGCGGGCGCATCAACGAACGCGACGGCTCCATCAGCATCTTCGCCCACGACCTGACCACACTCGACGTGAGCGTGAATCCGGACGCCGGACCGCCGGTGCTGATTTCCCTGCCCACGCACAAGGTGACCCCGGGCCTCGTCGACGAGCTGCGCCTGATCCTGGCCACCCATCCGGGGAACACCCCGGTGCACATCCGGCTGGAAAGCCCCCGCCGCAGCAACCTCCTGCTGCGCCTGGGGCCGGAGGTCGACGCGTCCTCGGCGTTCTGGGGCGACCTGAAAAGCCTGCTCGGCACGAAGGCCGTCGCCTCCTGACCAGCCACCTGGCCTGGCCGTCCACTCCCTCGATGTCGTCCTCCGCGACCGGACGTCGCCACGTGAAAGGGCCCCGGTGCCGCGACCGGATATCCGGTGCGGTCCCGGGGCCCTGTCACGTGACGACACGGGATACGGCCGTCGAGAAACAGCCCTTGCGGATCCGGTCAGGAGGAGAAGAACAGCTTGGCGAAGCCGTGGTGGCCGTGACCGCTATGGCCGTGATGGCCGTGCCCGCCGTGGTGGCCCCCATGCGGCACGCCCCACGCGGGCTGGGCGTACTGCGCGGGCTGTGTGTACTGCGGCGGGGGCGGCGGGGGCTGGTTGAACTGCCCTTCAAGCCGGCTGATGGCTTCCAGCTCCCCGTAGTCAAGGAAGATTCCCCGGCAGTTGTCGCACTGCTCGATCTGCACGCCGCTGCGGCTGTAGGTCCGCATCACCCCGTGGCACTTGGGACACTGCAGTGTGTAGCTCACGACGAAACCCACCCATCTCGCACTCACTCGCCCGGTGCGGCCCATTAGATCATTCGATTCGCCAGTAGCGTACCGGGTGTCCCGGATGCGGCCAGGGGACGTCACACCGGCCTGTCGGTCGCGGCTCGGACCGTCGGCGCGGCTGGGTCGTACCCCCACACCGTGCACGGAACCGTCGCCACCGAGGCGGACCGCGCCGGGCGCACCGCCCACGAGATCGCTGACCAGTTCGGCCGCACCCGGATCGGTGATAGTGCGCCTCCCGAGCGCCGGCGTTCCTGTACGCGCGTACATATTCGTCCCGAACGGCCCTCCCCTGGCCGCGACAGAATCAGGGGATGCAGAGTGCGTTGACCGCTGAAATCGAGATCGATCATCACGGACCTGTTGCCGTGGTGCGGTTCAACAGACCCGGCACCCTGAATGCGTTCACCCGCACGATGGGGGATGCGTATGCCGTGGCGATGCGTCAACTGGACCGGGATCCGCGCGTGCGGGCGATTGTTGTGACCGGCAGCGGCCGGGGCTTCTGTTCTGGTGCCGACGTCGAGGTGCTCCGTGGCGGTCCAGCCGCCATACGCGCCTTCATCCCGGTGCAGGAGGACATGCCCAGCTTTGTGCATCGCCTGTCCACCCCGGTCATAGCCGCGGTGAACGGGCCGGTGGCGGGAATCGGTTTCGCGTACATGATGGGCAGCGACGTTCGGTTCGCCGCGCGTGAGGCGAAGATCGCCACGACTTTTGCCCGCCTCGGGCTGGTCGCGGAATATGGCCTGTCGTGGCTGTTACCGCGTGCGCTCGGTGTCGGCCGTGCGCTTGATCTGCTCCTGAGCGGAAGGGTGATCACCGGCGCCGAGGCCCTCGAGATGGGGCTTGTGCAGTTCGCCGTGCCGGTCGCTGACGTCTTCACCGCGGCTGTGGAGTACGCGACCGACCTCGCCCTGAACTGTGCGCCGACCTCACTGGCAGTGATCAAGGCGCAGGTGTACGCCGACCTTGAGGACAACGAGACGCGGGCGCTGGAGCGTACGGCCCGGCTGATGGACCGGTCGTTCGACGGTCCTGATCTGGCTGAAGCCCTGTCCGCAAGAAGCGAGAGCCGTCGGCCGCTGTTCGGCGCGGCAGCCGGTTACGTGATCGCCCCTGACGCGCGAAGTGCGGCCAGCCCGGTCTCGTCGTAACCCAGCTGCCGCAGGATCTCCGGCCCGTCGGCTGCGGCGTTGCCGCCCGCGGCGAGGGTCGTCGGCGTGCCGGAGAACCTGGGTGCAGGCAGCGCGACCAGCGTGTCCTCGAACTCGGTGTAGGCCTGTCTGGCGACGTTGTGTGGGTGTTCTGGCGCTTCGGTGAGGCTCAGGACGGGTGCCACGCAGGCGTCGAGGGGCGCGAACAGTTCGGCCCACTCGTCACGGGTCCTGCTCCTGAAGGTGCCGGTGAGCCATGACTCGACAGCATCCGACTGGCCGCGATCGTACGGTGACGGCACCTGCGTCGGGTCGGATCCGATGGCCTCGCAGAATGTCTGCCAGAACTGCGGCTCGAGCGCGCCCATGGCCACCCAACGGCCGTCGGCGCACTCGTAGCACCGGTAGTTCGGACTACCGCCGTCAAGCAGGTTCGATCCGCGCTCGTCGCGCCACGAGCCGGAGCCGAGCAGCGTGCGTGTCATCGTTCCGAGATATGCGGCGCCCTCGACCATCGCGGCGTCAATGACCTGGCCGGCCCCGGACGTCCGGGCGTGAAGTACCGCCGCCAACAGCCCCATACCGAGGAAGAGGGATCCGCCGGCGAAGTCCGCCAGGTAGTTCACCGGCGGTGTGGGCGGCCCCTGTCTGGTGCCGATTCCGTGCAGAAGGCCGGAGATGGCGAGGTAGGTGATGTCGTGGCCGGCGGTCCGCGCGAGTGGTCCGTCCTGGCCCCAACCGGTCAGGCGGCCGTAGACGAGCCGAGGATTGCGGGACAGCGCTTCGTCGGGGCCGATGCCGAGGCGCTCGGCGACGCCGGGACGAAATCCTTCGATCAGAACGTCTGATCGCTCGGCCAGGCGCAGGACGACGTCGCCCGCGCCGTGCGCGTGAAGGTCCAGTTCAAGGTGTCGTCGTCCGCGGCCGAGCGGGCCGGCGATGAACACCTCGTCAAGGCTGCTGCGCTTCGCCGCCGGTTTCTGAATACGGACCACCTCCGCACCGAGGTCGGCCAGCAACATGCCGAGAAACGGCACAGGCCCGATGGCCGGCAGTTCCAGCACTGTCACGCCGCTGAGCGGTCCGCTCGCGCGGGCCTCCGCCGCGGAGCCGGCGCGGGCCCGCGGGAGGGGCCCGTCGAGGCTGCCATGCAGGGGTGTCCTCACCGGGGTGCCAGCCGGATCGCCCCGTCGAGCCGGATCACCTCGCCGTTGAGCATGGGGTTGGCGACGATGTGCTCGACCAGCGCCGCGTACTCGGTCGGCTCGCCCAGCCGCGACGGATGGGGCGTCTGGGTGCCGAGAGAGTCCTGGGCCTGCTGCGGCAGACCCTCCAGCATCGGAGTCCTGAACAGGCCGGGAGCGATCGTCACGACCCGGATCTGTCGGTCGGCCAGATCTCGGGCGAGCGGGAGGGTCATCCCCACCACGCCGCCCTTGGACGCCGAGTAGGCCACCTGCCCGATCTGCCCGTCGAAGGCCGCCACCGACGCGGTATTGACGATCACACCGCGTTCGCCGTCGACCAGCTCCGCCCTGGCGATCCGCTCCGCGGCGAGCCGGATCACGTTGAACGTGCCCACCAGGTTGACATGGACGAGCTGGGCGAACTGGGCGAGAGGCATGACCTCGCCGCGGCGCGACAGGATCCGGCCGGGTGTGCCAACGCCGGCACAGTTGACCACGATGCGGATGTCGCCCAGTGCGGCGGCGGCGTCCAGCGCGGCCGTGACGGCGTCCTCGTCCGTGACGTCGGTCGGCGCGAAGACCGCCTCCGTCGGGAGGCCTTTGGCCACGTCGTCTCCGGGCGCCGTGGGCAGGTCCAGAACCGCGATCCGGGCACCGGCCTCTGCCAGCGCGGTCGCGGCCGCTCGGCCGAGTCCGGACGCCCCGCCCGTCACGATCGCGACACTGTCTTCGATCTTCACGTTTCTCCCATCCGACTGTTTCCAGGTTGGTCAGGCTGGTCAGGTTGGCCAGAACCGAACGGTGTAGAGGTCACGCGCCTCGCCGCCTGCGTCTGAATGCCGCTGACGCGCCGACCGCGAGGATCAGCGCGCCGCCGTCGGCAACACCGCTGACCCACGTTGCGGCACCGCCGAGGGTCAGGCCGCTGACGATCACGGCGACCAGGACCAGGCCGAGGATCGTTCCCACGACGTTGAACTGACCGGGCGTCCACGTGGACGCTCCCAGGTAGACGGCGGCAAGAGCTGGGAGAAGGACACCGATGCCGGTCGTGCCGGGGGTCGCGCTGCCCTGCTGCGCCAGCAGGAGCACCCCGCCGGCCGCGGCGAGCCCTCCGGACGTCATGTAGCTCGCCAGCACCAGTCGGTCCACTCGCACGCCGACCAGGCGGGCTGCCGGGCTCGACGACCCGACAGCCACGAGCCTGCGACCGAACGGCGTCTGCGCGACGACGTATCCGGTCACCAGCGCGATGAGCAGGGCGACGACGGTCAGCCACGGGATCTTCCAGACCGTGGCGGTCCCGAAGTCGACCAGCTTCTGCGAGAAGCCGGAGGAGATGCTGAGGTTGTGGCTGTACCAGCTCTGCGTCCCGTCGAGCACGGTCGCCGATCCGAGGGTGGCGATGAGCCCGTTGAGCCCGAACCGTGTGACGAGCAGCCCGTTGACGGCCCCGATCAGCAGACCTATGACCAGAACCATCAGTACGGCTTCGAGCAGGTTCCATCCGTTGCGCGCCATGAGGCCCGCGGTGAGCATCGACGCCAGGCTGGCGGTGGACCCGACCGAGAGATCGAAGTTGTTGCTCAGGAGCGGGACCATCAGCGCCAGCGCAATGATCAGATTCACTGACTGTGAACTGCCGATGATCTGCCAGTTGTGTACGGTGGCGAACGTGTCGGGGAACCGCACCGACCAGGCGACGATGATGGCAACGATCAGTACCAGGAGGCCGAACCGCTCGCCGAGGGAGAGCCACCGCGCCCCGCCCGGCCAGTTCGCACGGCGTGGCGGACGTCCTGAGCCGGGGGGTGCGGGACTGTTCGGACGCTGGTCGGTGGCGGTCGCTGTCATGATGTTCGAGGCTCCATGCTGGTCGGTGGGTGGGTGGCGGGTGTCCGTGGGCCGAGGGCGCGCGACGTCGGTGTGCGCGCTCCGGACGGTGCGCCCAGCCCGTGACCGAGTTCGGTACAGCGCCGCACGGTCAGGTCGGCGCCCGACGCCTCGCCCGTGATCCGCCCGCTGTGGACACCGACCACCCGGTCGCACGCGTCGACGAGTTCCTGAGGATCGGAGCTGACGAGCAGCACCGCGGTCCCGGCGGCCGCGACCTGGCGGACGAGCTGGTGGATCGCTGTACGGGCGCCGATGTCGACGCCCTGGGTCGGCTCGTCGAGCAGCAGCAGCCGCGGCGCCAGTTCCAGCCAGCGCGCCAGCACCACCTTCTGCTGGTTTCCGCCGGACATGGTGGCGAAGTACGCTTCGGGCCCGTCGACCTTGATCTTGTATCGCTCGATGACGCTCTGGGCGTCGCAACGTTCGGCCGCACGCCGCAGCCAGACCCGGTTCCAGTAGCGCCGCAGGCTCGGCGCGCTCAGGTTCGCGCGTACGGAAAGCTCGGCGAACGCGGCCTGTCCGGCGCGGTCCTCGGGGACGTAGGCGATGCCGCCCCTGATGGCGGCGGGGACGTCGTTGGCTGTCAGCTCGACGCCGTCGAGGGTCGCCCGGCCTCCCCGAGCCGGCCTGACCCCGAACAGCGACTGCAGCAACGTCGACCGGCCCGAGCCGAGCAGCCCGGCGATTCCGACGACCTCCCCGGCGCGCACCTGCAGGCAGATGTCGTCCAGTGATCCGACCGCGAGGTTCTCAAGCCGCAGCCGGACCTCGGCCTGGTCGGTACCGACGGTATTCCTGCTCGGCGCGACCGGAGCATGTCCCGTGATCAGTTGGACCAGGCTGCTCTCGTCGAGGTCCGCGGCGTCGCAGGTCCGGACATGCTGCCCGTCTCTCAGGAAGGTCGCGCTGTCCGACACCGCCAGCAGCTCGGACAGCCGATGCGACACGAAGACGACGGCGTGGCCGCGCCGCGCGTAACCACGCATGGCGTCGAGCACCGCCTGCGCCTCCTCGGCCGGAAGCGACGCGGTAGGCTCGTCGAGGACCAGCGTGCCCCGCCCGGCCTCGGCCTCGTACTGCAGCGCGCGGGCGACCGCGATCATCGTCCGCGTGGCGGGCGGAACCTGCGCCATGATCGTCTTTGGTGAGACGTCGATCTCGAACCGCTCCAGCACCTTCTGGACGCGCCGGTGCAGCGCCCGCCACGAGACCGGAGCCAGGCTCCTCGCGCCGAAGGCCGAGCTGACGGCGAAGTTCTCGGCCACCGTCATCGACGGGAACGTGCCCACCGCCTGATGGACGAAGTAGAGCCCGTTCGAACCGGCCCACCCCGGGTTCGTCCGGGTCGCGTCGTGGACGTGGCCGTCAATCTCGATCGTGCCGCTGTCAGCCTGGTGCACCCCGGCCAGGATCTTGATGAGCGTCGACTTGCCCGATCCGTTTCCGCCGCACAGCGCGTGTACCGAGGCGCGGGGGACCTCGAAGCTGACATCGCGTAGCGCGCGGGTGCCACCGAAGGTCTTGGAGACCGCGTTGACGCGGATCGCCGGAGCGGTGGTCCGCGGAGACTGCGCCTCGCCGACGGCGGTCATCTGTCCTCCTGTGTGGTCCGGCTGTGTGGTCCGGTATGGCGATGTCCGTGCCGTCCCACGGATCCCGGGCGGCACGGGCATCGCGGCGGTTGACGTCAGCCGGTCCAGTTCGCGGTGAACGCGGCCCGGTAGTCGACCGACGGCGTCCAGGACTGGCTGTCGGAGGCGGGCAGAGCGTGGTCGGCGTCGATGATCTGGAAGCTGGCCCCCTGGTCCGGGATGGTCGTCTCGCCGGCCAGAACCCGGTTCATCGCGTCCGCGCCCTCCCAGCCGAGCCAGTTCGCGGGAACGCCGACGGCGGCGGTGACCACCTTCCTGCGAATAAGGGCCACGGTCGACGGGTAGCCCTCGCCGGCCACCACGACGAGACCGGAGTGCTGGCTTGCGGTGATGACCTGGGAGATCTCGGCCATGGTGGTGTCGTCGGGAGCGTCCACGACGTTCGCCTCAGGATGCTTCTGCAACGCCGTGGCGACCTTCTGTGCCGTCGTCGCCGGGTTGCCGAGGTCCTGACCGGTGATAGCGACCGTGTCGACGATCCGGCATCCGCCGCACCTGGCCAGTTCTTCTCGATATCCGGCCTCCTCGTACTGGGTGACGACGAAGTCCGGGTGCGTGATCAGTAGGACCTTCGCCCTGCCTCCGGTGGCGGCGATCGCATAGTCGGCCTTCAACGTGCCCCACCTGGTACCGAACTGGGGAGGGGTGCCACTGGAATTGATGGTCGCCGAGTACAGCGACGCGCCGCCGCCTGCTTTGGGGTCGTCGCAGTCGTAGGCCCATACGGCCACCGTCGGAATACGGGCGTTCTTCGCCGCCTGGAGCCCGGCCCTGGCCGGTGGGCAGTCGATCGCGATGGTGATGATGCCGTCCGCGTGTGCCGCGACCGCCTGGTTGAGGGCGGCCGTATAGCCCGCGGGACTGGCCTTGCCGTCTGCCGTCGTGATTTTCCAGTCCAGCACCCTGGCTGCCTCCTGGATGGCCGCGGCGGGTTCGGAACAGCCGAACAGCGCCGAAGAACACGGAATCACCCAGATGTTCTTTCCCTTCTGGGCGCTGGGACCGCCCTTGGCAGGTGCGCTGTAGAGGCCTCTGTAGGCCGCGTCGACCGCTTCCCGCGCCGTGGCGGTGTAGCCGTCCCCGGAGGCCGACGTGGCGCCGCCGCCCGTGGCGTCGGGTAAGTCCGGTCCGGAGGAGGAACACCCGGCCGCGGCGACAAGCGCCACCGCGGTCACGGCGGCGAGCATGCCGGATGCCGAACGCCTCACTGCCCTCAGATGGATCATCGTTCTCCCTGTCGGTGGTGTGTCGGATCGGGATGGGAGGCAGAGCCGGAGGCCGCGGCCTGCCCCGGCCGGGGAGATCAGGGTCTGGGCCTCGGCGGGCGGGGGCGCTGATGACCAGGCCTGTCAGCAGCGTTGCGGCATGATCCACGGGGTCGGCCAGCCACAGGCCGCGCGTAGCGTCGTTGGCCAGGACGGCTGTTCGGGTGGGTGGGAGAGGTGACGTCCCCTCTCTCGTCGTTCGTGCCCGCCGGAGGGTTTCCGCCGTGGGGGCCTTCCGGCGAAGCAGATGGACGCGCCCGTCACGTCGGCACTCCCTGGAATTCGCGGAAGCTGGAACTGTGCTCCGGCTCACAACCTGGCTGAGCGAGGGCGAACGCTAGCGGCGGATCCCCGGGTGCGCAGCAACGCCGCGTCCGGCCTTTTGGACCCCGCTCCAAAACCCGCCCGGCGGGACCGTGGGCGACAGTTGAACACTGACCCGCTGCCCATGGGCGGAAATGGGCCCCGGTTGACGGTGGGGGTGCTGAGAGTGCAGGACTGGGTGGAGATCCGTCAGCTGGCCCGTCGGCCGCCGCGGGCGGGCAGCCGGCGTCACCGGCAGCGCCACCGCCGGTCGAGGGGGCCGGGCCCGGGCGCCGTTGACAGAGACCGTTGCTGGCTGTTTGCTGCCATGGAAGGCATCCGCATCCATGGTTCAGGCGACCTGCGGACGGGGGTCTCGGACAGGACATGAGCGGGGTTCGCCAGGCCGGATCGGAGCATCAACAGATACCGGACGTGACCGGTATGCGGCAACCGTCCGAGCGCGCCCCCGAGGTGGGTGGCGAGCACAGGGAACACAAGGAACTTGCCGCGTTCCGGAAACTGGCTGGCGCGCTGGCCGAAGAACGCGACCTTGACACGATCTTCCATCTTATTGTCGACACCCTCAGCGAGCTGACAGGCGCCGACCGGTGCAGTCTGCATCTGCGCGACCGGGAGACCGGTCTGTTGCACGGCAAGGCCGCGCACGCTGCCCGGGACATCGACATACCCGTAAAACAGCTGGTCAGCGGAATGCCCGGGGACAACTTCACCCGGGAAATCCTCGACACCGGCCGGCCCGTGATGCTCACGAACACGCTGGTGGATCCCCGGCCGGTGCACGCCGCGATGCGTCGCTGGCGGGCACGCTCGGTGCTGGGAATCCCCATGAGGCTCCGCGGCGAGGTAATCGGGATTCTGTGTCTCGACACCGAGGACACCACGATGGAGTTCTCACAGCCGGACCAGGAGCTGGCGTTGTCGTTCGCCGAGCTCGCGGCCACGGCGATCAACCAGGTGCAACTGACCTCCCAGCTCAGGGACAGCCTCCACGTACAGGCCAGGCAGCTGGAGATGCTGCAGCGCGCTCGTCGCATGGAGGGGCAGCTCGCGGATATCGCGCTGAGCGGCTGGGGGGTCCGTGAGCTGGGGGAGACGGTCGCGCAACTGCTGTCGAAGCCCTGCGCCATCTACGACGTGGACTTCCGCTGCCTGTCCTGCGCCGGCGCGACGGACGACCTGCGCGTGCGACTCCGGTCGTTGGGCGACATCCGGCATCATCCCTCGGTCGAGCCCGTCACGGAGTCACTCGAGTCCGGACGCCCGCAGTGCCTCCCGCCGCTGCCGCAGGCCGGCATCAACCATCGGCTCCTGCTGACCTCGATCGAACTCAACGGACAGCGGCAGGGCTACGTCGTCGTCGTCGAGGCCGCCGGCCGGTTCGGTCAGCTCGATGACGTCATCGTGCGCAGGGCCGCGCACAACATCGCTCTTGAGCGTCTGCGGAGCAGGATCGACCAGGACATGGAATGGCATGCGGTCGAGGCCCTCGTGGGAAGCCTGATCCGTGGCGAGCGGGAGCTCGAGGAACGGGCTCGCTCGCTCGGCGTCGACCTCACCGCGCGGCGGGTGGTCTGCCTCGTGGCCGCGCGGGACAGCGGTTCGGCGAACCGCGTCATGTCACGGCAGGTGGCCCAGATCCTGACCGACCGGGAGTCACCGTCAAGCGCGTTGGCGGCCTGGTCCGGCAGCGACATTGCGGTGATCATCGAGGTGCCGAGGGAGTGCGACCGGCGGGAGGCGGTCGAATGGGTGAGGGCCCGGCTGCGTGTCGTGCTCGCCGAACTCAGTCCGGAAGGCCAGCTCTGTGCGGCGATCTCGACGGTGGTGGAGGCCCCCGGGGACGACCACCGAGCCCACCGGGAGGCCCAGCAGGTCCTGAAGTGCATCCGTGAACATCTCTCGGACGCCGAGCCGGGCGTGCTCGCCGCCGACGATCTCGGCGCGGCACGGCTCCTGCTGGCCTCGACCAGCCGCGACGAGGCCAGCCAGCTCGTTCTCGACACGTTCGGGCCCCTGCTGCGAGACCGCTCCGTCAAGTCCGTGGAACTGATGTCGACACTGGAGCCGTTCCTGCGGCTGGCCAGGAACGTGCGCGACTGCGCCGACGAACTGGGCGTCCATCCCAACACGGTGCGCTACCGGCTCACCAACATCGAACGCCTCACCGGTCTGCGCGTCACCACCGACGACAGCGACTATCTGACCGCGCAGATGGCGATGACGATCGTTCGCCTCGGCGGCTGCCCAGCGGTTGCCGCCGGCGTCGGCTACCCGCCCGAGGCGTCGCCGACGAGCCGCGGCACGTCGATGCCGAGCTCGGCGAGCACGTCGGCCGTGTCGTCGTCACGGGACTGAGGTTCGGCGATCGGTTCCAGCCGCGTACGGCTGAAGCGTGGCGCTGGCGAGGGGAGAACGGCATCGCCCACCCTGGTGAAGACCGCCCGGGCCGTGTTGTGTGGATGGGCGGGCGCCTCCGCCATCGTGAGAACGGGAGACAGGCACACGCCGGCCTGCTCGGCCAGGGCGCACCACCGCGCCTGGGTGCGCTGTCGGAACACCGTCGCGAGCCGCTCCCGCCACCATGGCCAGTTCGCCCGGTCCCATCTGTCGACCGGTTCG
>NZ_CAKKTL010000034.1:15831-16388 GCF_920664355.1 Protofrankia sp. CiP1_Cm_nod2 | reverse complement strand
CCGTGCAGCCCCAGCAGCCGCAGGAGGGACTCCCAGAACCGGTCCTCGACCGCCCCCAGCGCGACAAGGCGGCCGTCGGCGGTCTCGTACACGTCGTAGAAAGGCGCCCCCGAGTCGTTGAGGTTGCTGCCGCGCTGTTCCACCCATCTGCCCTCGTTGCGCATCTCGTGGCTCATGGTGCTCAACAGGGCCGCGCCGTCGACCATCGCGGCGTCCACGACCTGTCCCACGCCGGACGACCGTGCCTCCAGCACGGCCGCGACGACGCCGAGGGCCAGGAACATCGCACCGCCACCGTCGGCAAGGAGGTTCATCGGCGGGAAGGGCAGGCCTCCGGCGCGTCCGAGATGGGCCAGTACCCCCGAGACGGCCAGATAGTTGATGTTGTGCCCGGGCTGCGTCATCAGTGGGCCGGCCTGGCCCCAGCCGGTCAGCCGCCCGTAGACAAGGCCTGGATTGTGCGGTGCGCAGTCCTGCGGCCCGAGGCCGAGACGTTCCGTCGAGCCCGGAAGAAAGCCTTCGATCACGGCATCGACACGCTTGATGATCTCGAGTGC